>JAESRY010000065.1 GCA_016764415.1 Cycloclasticus sp.
TCTCACCTGGGCCCAAGCCCATATAAGCTAACGCGCCTGGCAAGTCGGCCGGTTGAATTTGGCCTGATAAGAAACGGTCAATAAGGCTTTGGTGTTCTTTATAACGCTCAGGATCTTGCTCAAAACACCAACGATCAGCTTTTGAACCAAAGTGATATAAACGGCCTTCAAATTCCAGAGGATAATCTTGTACATTCCACTCATTACCCGGTGTACCCACAATCGGCAACTGAGACATATTACATACATATGGAAGTGTTTCAGGCAATGTTAAGTCTTCGCGATCATTGATTAAGTTATCGGTGATCACATCCCAACATTTACCCCATGTTTCATTCCAACCTGGGTATTTTTCTTCCAACCATTCACGGTCTTCAGGAGATGCGCCAGCAGCTGGGTTCCACCATACAGTTGGACGCCAGTACCAAACACCTAGGTGCATGCCGTGATGCGTCACATCTAAATCGTTTGTTAAGTCTTCCCAGAACCAAGGGGCATCCAAGCCTAAATCAGCTAGTTGCCGTTCGAATTGAATGATAATCCATTCAACCATAAATTCTTTAAATGACTGACTCCTATGTTCTAACGGTGTGTAGTAATCCATAATCGGCCCCGTCAACACAGAGAACAACTTCCATGCACGCCAAATAGACACATCGACCATTTTTTGAGCTTCTTCTTTATGGCCATTGGCAATCAAAATCTTCAATGATGGGCCACCTTGTTGAGCGTGACGCGCTTCATCTGTCTGTACACTAGAAATTAAGCTTGCAAAGGTATGATCACCCGCTTCAGATGCATCAGCCGCTAAGCCTAAGAACTGCATATTAGTAAAGCCTGTTTCAAAACCGAAGGTCAACATAATGGATACCGCAATTGCATCGCGAGTAAGCATGATGTCATCGAAGAATGAACGGGCAGCAATCGCCGCCCAGTCATTTGTATGCATCGCTTTATGCGCCCAATCCCATTGGTGGCTACGTTTAATATTCGCGTGAGGGAAGAACAGTTGAATTTGACCGTGACGGTTTTCGTCCAAGGTACCAAAGGTCGCCATATTGCGGTTACCGGGTGCTTTTGAAAAACGCGCCATTCTAGCTTCTGCCAAACTCGCTGCATATTCATTCACTGCAATCGCACCGTAATGCGCAATCATCGTTGCCAACCAACCTGGGTCAGCACGGTCTACGTAGGCATCACGTTCTAGTGCTGCTTTAACAGAATAGGCGCCGGCGTCTTTTTCACGTTGAATAGCAACATATTCTGGATACGACACCTTGTACGGTTCATCATAGGTTTCCCATTCTTCGATAGGAATACCACGCGAGCCACTCATTTCTTCAGGGAACATTTCATCTTCTGAAACATAGCTATAGGTCCAGTTTGTAGCACGGGTTAAGTCGTACCATTCTGCTCTGGGTATTTTATACATAATATTCTCCTGGTTTTTACAGGCCTTATCGACCCAATTCTTTAGCCGTTTTACCGCCAATACCAAATTGCGTATTGGTCATTTCATTAATAATCACTCGAACTGATGCAATTGGCGCATCAATAGAATGACAAATAGCATCAGTAACTTCTTTAATGAGTGCTGCTTTTTGTTCATCAGTCCGGCCTTCCAACATATTTACAGTTACGATTGGCATAGTCAGCTCCTGTTACTCTACAAAACGCATGTTAACAGTGCCTAAGTCCTGATAGCGAACCGTGACACAATCACCTGCATTCACAGCAACCGCTGCTGTGATGGCACCAGCCATAATAAAGGTGCCGGCTGGAATTACTTCGCCACGTTCAGCGAGCATATTCGCCAACATCGCAATACTGGCAGCTGGATGACCTAATATAGCAGCACCTGCACCAAGCTGCACAACCTCACCATTTATCTCCATAACCACACCAATGGTTTTAAGGTCTAAGTCTTCAACAGGTAACATACGTCCACCTATCACGAAACGTGATGAAGAAGAATTATCCGCAATCACACTCTTAAGGTCGAATTTAAAATCTTTGTAACGAGAATCAATAATTTCAACTGCCGGCACAATAAAATCTGTCGCTGACAACACATCTGCGATGTGACAACCAGGGCCACTAAGCTCCTTCTTCGTCACAAACGCAACTTCTGCCTCAACCTTAGGATGAATAAGTTCTGACATACTGATTTCCGCTCCATCAGGGCAGCTAAAGTAATCAGCCAAAAAGCCATAACATGGCGTTTCAACACCCATTTGACGCATTTTTGCCATGGATGTTAAGCCCATTTTCATGCCCACAATTTTAGTGCCGCGCGCTTCCTTACGACGACGAATTTCCCACTGTACATCAAGCGCTTCATCCCAAGTAATATCTGGGTAATCATCCGTAATCTTAGTCACCTCAACGCAATTTAATTCTGCGTTTTCTAGGTGTTCGGCTAATTTTTCAATTGTTGCTCTATCTAATGCCATAGTATTCCCCTAAACTAATTTCTTTTTCATTTCTAGCGCCACGTCTTCGATCATATCTTCTTGACCGCCCACAGCCCCCATTCTTCCAAGTTCCATCAAAATCTCACGAGATGGGACGCCGTGATTTTTCGCAGCGCGTTTTGCGTGCAATAAGAAGGATGAGTACACACCGGCATAGCCTAATGTTAATGAGTCACGATCAATACGTGTTGGTGTTGGCATAAGCGGTAGAGCAATGTCTTCCGCCACGTCCATAATTTTATCCACGCTAACGCCTGTTTCAATGCCCATGCGATCACACACAGCTACCATCACTTCTAATGGCGTATTGCCTGCGCCCGCGCCAAAACCAGCCACTGAACCATCGATTCGTCCTGCACCTGCTTCAATCGCAGCCAATGAATTAGCAATCCCCATCGCCAAGTTATGATGGCCATGAAAACCAATTTCAATTTCATCGCCAAATTCAGCCTTCAAAATAGCAATGCGATCAGTCACGCCATCTGGCAATAAATAACCCGCCGAATCTGTGGCGTAAATACAGTTTGCACCGTAATCTACCATTTTCTTTGCTTGTTCTAATAACGCTTCCGGTGTTGTCATATGCGCCATCATTAAGAAGCCAACGGTGTCTAAGCCTAATTCACGGCCTTTTTTAATGTGCTGTTCGGATACATCCGCTTCCGTACAATGTGTGGCCACACGAATAGTCGATATACCGTAACCTGCTGCTTCTTCTAATGCTCTAACCGTGCCTAAACCCGGCAACAACAAAGCAGATACCTTTGCTTGTTTCAATGTTGGAATGACCGCTTCCAAATATTCTTGGTCTGTATGCAACCCAAAACCGTAGTTAACTGAAGAACCGCCTAAGCCATCACCGTGTGTGACTTCAATCATTGGCATACCAGCAGCATCTAATGCGGTTGCCATGCGAATCATGTCGTCAGTGGAAAATTGATGGCTAACGGAGTGCATCCCATCACGTAGCGACATGTCATGTAATGTAACTTTTTTACCTTTCAAATCCATGGTCAGTCTCCTAAACTAATTTTTTTAAGGTGAGTGTGCCGTTTTCAATTTCTTCGGCAAACATTTCAGCAGTACGTGTTGCAGCAGCCGTCATAATATCGAGGTTACCAGCGTATTTCGGCAAGTAATCACCTAGGCCTTCAACTTCCATAAACATACTCACACGGTTTCCATCAAAAATAGGGCCATTTTTTAATTTATAGCCTGGCACGTATTTTTGCACCTCTTTCAACATTGCATGAACAGACGCCGTAATGGCTTCTTGATCAGGCTCTGTTTCTGTTAAACAGTGAACCGTATCACGCATCATTAAAGGTGGCTCGGCTGGGTTAAGGATAATAATCGCTTTGCCTTTTTTAGCACCACCTACTATTTCAACTGCTCTGGCTGTTGTTTGTGTGAACTCATCAATGTTTTTACGTGTGCCAGGACCCGCGGATTTTGACGCCACTGTAGCAATAATTTCGCCGTATTCAACAGCTTGAACTTGACTAACCGCTGCCACCATAGGAATGGTTGCTTGACCGCCACAGGTCACCATATTTACGTTCATTTCTTGCTCACCCACGTGATCTTTCAAGTTCACAGGTGGCACACAGAACGGGCCGATTGCAGCCGGTGTTAAATCGATCACCAACACGCCTTTTTCTTGAAGCTTACGGTTATTTTCACCATGAACATAAGCAGACGTTGCATCAAACGCAATTTGAATATTATCTTCTTCAATGTGAGGGATCAGTCCGTCCACACCTTCATGTGTTGTTTTCAACCCCGCTTCACGTGCTTTTAAAAGGCCGTCAGAATCAGGGTCAATACCCACCATCCAAACAGGATTAAGATTTGGGCTACGCATTAGCTTAGCCATTAAGTCGGTGCCAATATTACCAGAACCAATCATTGCACAATTAATTGCCATTTTTATTCCTTAAGTTATTATTAAGCGTTAAACGAAACGAACGCCACATGAACCGATACCACCAATACTGACGCGCATTGAATCGCCCGCTTTTGCATCTACCATAGCGCACAACGCACCGGATAAAATCACTTCACCTGCTTTCAATGTAACACCTAGTGCGCCCATGGTGTTTGCTAACCATGTCATTGCATTAACCGGTGACCCCAACGCAGCAGCACCAGCACCCGTATGCATCAACTCGCCATTTTTTTCCAACACTAAACCACACACACTCAAATCTACTTTACGTGGGTCAACCGCTGTGCCACCTAACACTAAATAACCGCATGAAGCATTATCTGCAATGGTGTCTTGGATTTTAATTTTCCAATCGGTAATACGTGAATCCACAATTTCAAAGCATGGCATAACGGCTTCAGTTGCTGCCAAAATATCAGCATTCGTTAAACCAGGGCCACATAAATCTTTCTTTAAGATAAATGCGATTTCACCTTCTGCTTTGGGCTGAATCATTTTTTCTGAGACTGGAATTTCCTGTCCCTCAGACAAAATCATGTCCGTCAGCAAATAACCAAAGTCTGGTTGGTACACGTTCAACATGTCCATCACCACTTTGCTGGTCACGCCAATTTTTTTACCAACGATGCTTTCGCCCGCATCAATTCGACGCTTAAGCATTTGGTGTTGAATTTTATACGCGTCCTCAATCGTTACCTCTGGCGAACGCTCGGTAATGGGCGCTATGGTTTGACGTGTGATTAACGCGTTATACAGTTCATCACCGTATTGAATTATTTTTTCTTGATTCATGCTCATTCCTTATAATTTTATGCAAACGTTCGTCAGTTCTGAGTAGAACTCTAATGAATAATGACCGCCTTCACGGCCTGTACCCGATTGTTTTGAGCCGCCAAACGGTGTACGTAAATCACGCAAGAACCAGCTGTTCACCCAACAAATACCCGTGTCCATTTGTGCTGCTACGCGATGAGCACGAGAGACGTTTTCTGTCCAAACAGATGACGCTAAACCATACGGTGAGTCATTCGCTAAACGAATCGCTTCTTCTTCCGTGTCGAACGGTGTAATGTGCGTACAAGGGCCAAAAATCTCTTCTTGGACTACCGTGGCTGTCTCTGGTAAACCGGTCCAAATAGTGGGCTCAATCCAGTAACCGCCAGACAAATCATCTGGCATATCAGGTATTCCACCGCCGGTAACAACGGTTGCACCTTCATCTACCGCAGCTTTATAGTAACTCAGCACTTTTTCACGGTGTGATTTACTAATCAAAGGGCCCATGTTGGTGTCTGAATCTTCAGAGCGACCTAGTTTAAGTGCTTCAGCACCTTCTTTTAAGCGTGCTACAAATTCATCAAAGATAGGGCGCTCAACGTATAAACGTTCTGTACCCAAACACACTTGACCACAGTTAGCGAACGCAGAGCGCAATGTGCCTTCAATGGCTTTGTCCATATCGCAATCGGCAAATACTAAACCGGCATTTTTACCGCCCAATTCCAATGAAGAATCACGTACACCGACCGATGCTGCTTGAGCAATTCGTTCGCCTGTTGGTGTTGAACCAGTAAATGTAATCGCGTCTAAACCTGGGTTGGTGATTAACGCTTCACCTATCTCACGGCCTTTGCCCAAAATCACGTTATAAACGCCTTTCGGTACACCCGCGTCGTTCATCACTTCGCCGAGCAAGCTTGATGTTAATTGTGCTTCTTCTGATGGTTTAACCACCACGGTATTACCGCAAGCAAGTGCTGGGGCAAT
>JAESRY010000157.1 GCA_016764415.1 Cycloclasticus sp.
ATTACGCGATGCAAAACCAAATGTTCGACCTTTATATTCCCGCACAATTTTCGCTATATCTGTTCCACCAGTGGCATTTATTGCACGTTTCATACCTGCAGCGCCATGGTTATAGGCCGTTAACGCTAATGGCCAAGTACCCGTTATCTCATGATTATTTTTTAACAATAAACCTGCAGCTTTGGTGGCAAAAAACGGGTCTAAGCGTTCGTCTACTACGTGGTCAATACGCATAAAACGTCGCCCTGTTGGCCGCGTAAATTGCCATAAGCCTGCCGCACCCGCGTGCGAGCGGGCGCTCGACGTAAACGATGATTCAACATGGGGCAGCGATGCCAATTCTTGCGGTAAACCCAACGCTTTAAATTCTTTTTTGATGAATGGTAACCAGCGCCCAGAACGAACAATGCCTTGCTTGAAACGATCGGCCTGCCCTAATTGAAAACGTAAACGACTGGCTGCAGATTTGAAGGCCTTACCCTTTGTTCCTTTTGGCCATAACGCCTTAACACGCCGATAACGTGCACTACCCAATCGCTTATTTGGGTTGTTAGCTAAATACAATAAAATTTGTTTATAGTATTTTTTCTTTCGTTTAACGGCTTTTTGGCGCGTTTTATAACTGGTGCCTGGAGCAAAGGATAAGCGCTCATAAATAACATTTAAGCGTTCGTTATCATGAATAAAACCTTCACTGGTGGTTACTTCGGTATAAACCTTCAACCAAAAATTTACGTCCTTTTGTAAAACACTGGGCAAAGGAAATTGCGCATTATCGCGAGCCGATGAGATGCTCGGTAGCGCGACTAACATTAAGCCTATAAAAAGCACTTTTGAAACTGTTTTTATCAACGTAAACATGTCCTATTAGAAAGGCCAAATAGACCAGCCAGAATCTAAGCTAGATTCGCAGCCTCTTAATTGCGCAGCATAACGTTTGGCTTCGTCACCCACTCTTTTAGCCACGCGTTGCAACCACGGCTTGGCTAAATAGGTGCCTCGGCTATAACCACCATGCCCTTCGTGATACGCAAGGTATTGCTTCTCTGCGTTCCACTTTGAAACACCCAACTTTCGTTGCGTAACGTTGGTATACCAACCAATAAAATCAACCGCATCGGCAAAGTCATCACGGTCTGCACCTGAGTTACCCGTGGATTTCATGTAGTCGTCCCATGTTCCATCCTGCGCTTGACTGTAACCATACGCCGAAGAGGAACGCGGCAATGGCACAATGCCCAGAAACCAATCTCGGGCTGGTCGAACATCCGATTGAAAATGTGACTCTTGATGCATAATCGCCATTTGCACTGCGACAGGCGTACCCCACTTTTTCTGCGCTGCTAGCGCATCAGCGTACCAACCCTCTTTTTCTTGAAAAATTGAGCACACACTGCTTTGATTACGTGGGGGTGTAGTGGCACACGCTGACATTAGCAGTACCAAGCAAAGGGTAATAAAGAGCCTAATGTCCATTCCTTGATTTTTCCCAAGCATCAATCCCAAGCACAAACTTCTTTGCCGCCTGTTCTAGCAAAGCTAAAAACTGAGCATTTTCATTCTTTTTAACCGATTCCCAAGCGCGCTTTATAACCGCGTCTGACTCTGCCGAAACACCTTCAGCAATCACCTGTTGATACGCTCTATTTAACGCGCTAATCATCGTCGGCATATCATTTTTTGGCACATTGCCTTCTGTTAAGACCATCATGCAAGCTGCTTCTGCTGCATTTTGCAACGACTCTTCGCTCGGCATTCCATTCATCACCAGCCACTCATCCACGTAGTAACTTTTCAAACTGTCAACCATGTGTATCAAGCACAACATGCTCGGCAAATCTTGCAATAACGTTGGGTCACCACGACTGGCCGCTAGCTCAGCAGACACCTTCAGTGAAGGAGCTACAATCATTTGGTACTCCTCTGGACTCAGCCAGTCAGGTTGACTCTGTTTTATATTATTCACATTAGGCATATAAATTCAGCTTGCACTCACCTTGATTTACTTTATTATACTGGATGAATCGTTACACATTCAGTATAACGGGCTCGATCATTAGAGAAAAATCAGGAGAAAAAATGAAGTATTCAACATTATTAATAACTTTACTTATTTCAAGTGTACTATTTTTAACCGGTTGTGGTGACGCAGAAAAAGCGACCTCCAGTACCGAAGAGACAAGCAGCAGTGTCGCAAATTCTACCGACGAAGTAACCAGCGATGCAGCTAACGCACCATCTGGTACTACCAGTAACATGATTGACTCTACAAAAGAAATGGCAAGCGATGCAGCTGATGCAACATCAGAGGCTGCTGGCAATATGATTGACTCTGCAAAAGAAATGGCAAGCGATGCAGCTGATGCAACATCGGAAGCTGCTTCGGATACCGTAGATGCTACAGACAAAGCGGTCTCAGATATGACAGATGGGCTTTAAAAATAGCGATCACACGCGATTCACTCCGCTGAAAAATCGCCAAGAAATCTTCGTGATGAAGCTAAAAGCGCGATGGATAGTTTAACTAACTAAATTTAGTTCTAAATGAGAAGCCCCCTATCTAGGGGCTTTTTTATGCCTGTCTAAATAATATAAATTTCAGCCAATAAAAAACCCCTGAAATCAGGGGCTTAAAGGTTAATACTTTACTTTATAGTCTAAGGTGCTTTTTAAAAAGGAATATCGTCATCAAAATCATCCATAGGCGCTGTTGGCTGCTTTGGTGCTCCTGCAAAATTACTCGGTTGTTGTGGTTTTGATTGTGAACTTGCTGGCGAAAACTCAGCTGAACCGCCGCCTCGGCTATCTAGCATTTGCATGGTGCTAGCTTTAATTTCCGTTGTATAGCGATCTTGGCCACTTTGGTCTTGCCATTTACGCGTTTGTAACGAGCCTTCTACGTAAATTTTTGAGCCTTTTTTAAGGTATTCGCCTACAACTTCAGCCAAACGATTAAAGAATACAACGCGGTGCCATTCAGTTTGCTCTTTTTGTTCGCCGGTACTTTTGTCTTTCCACGATTCTGACGTAGCCACCGTTATATTTGCTACCGCGCCGCCACTAGGCATGTAACGAATTTCTGGATCTTTGCCCAAGTTACCCACTAAAATTACTTTATTTACGCCTCTACTAGCCATATCGAACTCCAATTAATCGTGCCCCAGCAGGGCGTTTGTTTGTTTTTAAGAAAGAATCGCATCCACGGCGCTTTCATCTAATAAGTCATTATCCACTTTTAAATAAGCGGTTGAATCATCAGCTGATAGCCCTACATCTAACACGCCTTTTACAGCCAATAGCTTATCAGTTATTTGTTTTGCTTGCTCAGCCGATTGGATGTCTACGTGTTTCAATAAACTACTCATATGGCGTGGTGACTGCATACTAAACGCAATAATAAACCAAACAAATAAAACAGCCGCGCACAGCAAGAATACTTCTGATAAACCGACAGCATCCCACACATAACCGCCTAACAGCCCGCCACAAAAAGCGCCAAAGAACTGCGCGCTTGAATACACGCCCATTGCCGTTCCTTTACCGCCGGCAAAAGCGATTTTTGAAATCAACGAAGGTAAGGTAGCTTCCAATAAATTAAACGCCGTAAAAAATAGCCATAACATGAAAAGCATGCCCCACAGCTGACCGCTAAAGAAATACATCCCAACGCAGGCTGCCGACAACGTACCCACTGCGCCTACAAAAATTACTTTCATCTTACGTTTCTTTTCCGCAATGATAATAAAAGGCACCATCGCTGCCACGGATAAAGCCAGTACCGGTAAATACACCATCCAGTGATCTTCAGCCGCAATACCTAACTTTCCACGTAGCAATAATGGCAACACCACAAACATCGCTGTCATCACTAGGTGCAAACAAAAAATACCTACATCTAAACGTAATAATTGCCCGTCTTTTAACACCTTACCCATCAATGCGGGAATGGGCTCAGCATCTTTGTGCACGGTTAATTTAGCGGGCTGCGGCACCACTTTATGCAGAATAACAATGCCGAAGGATGCCAATATGGCAGTAAACCAGAATATACCGGACAAGCCGACGATTGATGCCAGAATAGGTCCCAACACCATCGCAATACCGAACGACAGTCCGATGCTGATGCCGATAGTCCCCATTATTTTTGTACGATTTTGCTCCAACGTTAAATCTGCCGCCAACGCCATCACTGCAGCCGCAACCGCACCACTGCCTTGTAACGCTCGCCCAGCAATAATGCCGTATATCGTGGTCGACATAGCCGCTACCACGCTACCTGCTATAAACAACAACAAACCAATCGTAATGATTCTCTTTCGGCCAAAACGGTCTGACATTAAGCCAAACGGAATTTGTAATAGAGCCTGAGTCAGGCCATAAACACTAATCGCTAGCCCCAGCAACAAAGGTGTCATGCCGTCTAAGTGCTCGGTATAAAGCGACATCACAGGCAAAATCATGAACAAGCCCAACATGCGCATAGAGAAAATACCTGCTAAGCCGATGCTTGCACGTTTTTCTTGTTCGCTCATGGTAGATGTTTGGCCTGAAGAATCAGCCATAATTACTTTGCCTAGTCCTTTAAAAGGGGGGTATATTAACAGGTTTCGCGAATTAACTAGAGACGTAAATGGACACCATTCAAATTCGGGGCGCAAGAACCCATAACCTGAAAGATATTGACATTGATTTACCCAGAGACAAGCTGATTGTCATTACCGGCTTATCGGGTTCGGGTAAATCATCTCTCGCTTTCGATACCATTTACGCAGAAGGGCAACGCCGCTACGTGGAATCACTGTCTGCTTACGCGAGGCAGTTTTTATCGGTGATGGAAAAACCCGATGTGGACCATATCGAAGGCTTATCGCCGGCCATTTCAATCGAGCAAAAATCCACCTCGCATAACCCTCGCTCAACGGTCGGCACCATCACCGAAATTTACGATTACCTACGGTTATTGTTTGCCCGAACAGGCATTCCACAATGTCCTCAGCATGGTACGTCACTCGAAGCTCAAACCATTACCCAAATGGTCGACTCGGTACTGTCATTCGACCCAGAAAAACGCTGGATGCTTTTGGCGCCCGTCGTTCAAGAGCGAAAAGGCGAACACTTTAATGTGCTGAACGATTTACGTAATCAGGGCTTTATTCGCGCACGTATTGACGGCGAAGTGGTTGAGCTAGACGATGCGCCACCATTAGAATTAAAAAAGAAACACACAATAGAAGTCGTCGTAGATCGCTTTAAAATTCGCGATGATTTATCAACCCGCTTAGCCGAATCCTTTGAAACCGCTTTAAAACTTACCGAAGGCATTGCCATTGTCAGCAGCATGGACGGCGATGATAATGAAACCTTGTTTTCAGCACGTTTCGCCTGCCCCACCTGCGGCTACAGCATCAGCGAATTAGAGCCACGTAGCTTCTCGTTCAACAGCCCAAAAGGTGCCTGCGGAGGATGTGATGGCTTAGGCATTAAGCAATTCATTGACCCAGACCAAGTGCTACACAGCCCAAGTATCAGCCTTGCAGGCGGTGCTATTCGCGGTTGGGACAAGCGAAATATGTATTATTACCAAATGATAAGTTCTTTGGCCAAGCATTATAAATTTGACCCAGAAGCACCCTTTAATAGCTATCCAGAGGTCATTCAACACGCCATTCTATTCGGTAGTGGCGCGGAAGATATTATCTTTAAAACACTCAATAGTCGCGGCGAATCAATCAAGCGAACTCACCCGTTTGAAGGCATCATTCACAGCATGGAACGGCGTTATCGAGAAACCGATTCAAACACCGTTCGTGACGAACTCGCCAAGTACTTATCCAGTAAATCATGCCCCGATTGCGAGGGCCAACGCTTAAACAAAGCCGCGCGCCACGTATTTGTCGGCACTTACACCTTGCCAACTATCGCGCATTTATCGATACGCAACGCGAGTGCTTTATTCGCCACGCTGAAGCTCGAAGGGCACCGCGGTGAAATCGCAGAAAAAATCATTAAAGAAATTAA
>JAESRY010000001.1 GCA_016764415.1 Cycloclasticus sp.
CGTGTGTTGCATCCCCAAAAAATACGTTGCTGTGTTGGCGCGAGGTATGTGTCGCTAGGCTTTCAAGCCGTTGTTGCAATTCATCGAGGGAGGACACAACCAAGGCACATCGATAGTCAAAATGACTACGACAAGCATTTAATGTATAGCTGATAGAGGCCAGTGACACCGCTTTGTTTTCATCCTTTAACGACAATTTTTTTTGTTGTACCAACCACGCAGACAGTTCAACCATTTTTTGCGTTAAAGATGAGGGTATTTTTGCAGATAAGGCAATGAGGTAATACGGCTTGACCACGGCGGTTTTAACAACCGCGCTCGGCACATATTCTTCGATTATCATGTGCGCATTACTGCCACCGGCACCAAATGAACTGATGCCAGCACGACGGGGTTCATCCCCTATCGACGGCCATTCACTCAGTTCTCGTTGCACGACAAACGGTGTCTGCGCAAAATCAATATGGGGATTGAGTGTCTCGGCATGAATGGAGGGCACCAATTGTTTGTGCTGCAGTTGCAATAAGACTTTCGTCAGTGCCACAATACCTGCCGCAGATTCCAAATGGCCCATATTGCTTTTTACCGAACCAATGGCCAGCTTCTTATCGGTTGGCGCACGTTGTGTTTCGCCAAAAGCCCGGCTTAAGCCGCGTATCTCTATCGGATCGCCCAAGCTGGTACCCGTGCCATGGCATTCAATATAACTGAGACTGTCAGGCGTAATATTAGCGCGTTTACAGGCCTCGACTATCACCTCGCCTTGTGCCACCGGGTTTGGCACCGTATAACCATTCGCTTTGCCGCCATGGTTAATACTGCTACCCTTGATAACACCGTAAATATGGTCGTTATCGGCGATGGCTTTGGACAGCGGCTTAAGCAAAACGGCTCCTACACCTTCGCCTGGCACATAACCATCGCCACCTTCTCCAAAACTCTTACAATGCCCTTCACTCGATAAAAACTTCCCTTGACTTAAAAATTGGTATTTGCTCGGGTGCGAACTGATGTTCACGCCGCCCGCTAGGGCCATGTGACAATGCCCGTGTTGTATCGCTTCACAGGCCAAATGGATACTGGTCAACGATGACGAACACATGGTATCGATGGCCATGCTCGGACCATGCAGGTTCAAATAAGACGAGACACGGTTGGCGATTGAGGCATAGGATGAACTTGGCAAACCGGCACTCGCCGATGAGGTATACAATTGATACGACCCATACATTACACCCACAAACGTACCCACTGAGGACGCAGCATAACCATTGCCTAAGCTGTCAGCGGTATAACCGGCATCTTCCAAACAGTGCCAACTCACTTCCAGAAACAAACGTTCTTGTGGGTCCATCAACTCCGCTTCTCGCGGCGAGATATTAAAAAACAGGGGATCGAACTTATCAAAATCATCCACAAAGCTTCCCCACTTGCTGTAGCTCTTGCCGGTTTGATTTTTATCTTGACTGAAATAGTCACGGTGATTCCAATGGTCTGCTGGTATTTCTACAATACTGTCTTTCCCTTCTGTCAGGTTTTTCCAAAATTCATCCAGATTCTTTGCTTGCGGATAATAGCCCGCTAAACCAATAATCGCTATGGGCTCAACGGCCGTATTCGGTGTGTGATGCCTTGGTTGAGGGTGCTCGCTTGTGGGCGTTACGGGACGTTCTGTCACAAGGCTTGCGACGGGCGATGAAATGGCGCGTAGCGAAGGCAGGGATAACGCCGCTGCGGGCCGATTTTTTTTGACGGCAACGGCCGATGCTTCGCGCTGAGCCGCACCGTTTGAGAAATACTGCTGCAATGGCTGCGTGTGCTGTGTCACAAAATACGTGGTGAGGGCACTTAGCGTCTGATATTCAAAAAATAATGTCTTGGGTAATGCGCCGAAATCTTTTTCCAGTACCCGTGTTAATTGCACCACTAAGACAGAATCCAATCCATAGCGCTCAAAGGGAGTGTCCAGCCCTATTTTTTGTGGCTTGAGTTTGAGTACATCGCGCAGAAGGCGCATGAGATATTGCTGCATCGCTTCGGTTAACTCACGTGCCGATTCAAGCGACGCGGCTATGGGCAGCTTTGCTTGCTCACTCGCATTAGCAGCGTCAATCGTGGGTGTGGTGGTTAAGACACGCTGTATCACCGTCGCATCACCGTACCCTACCACAACGTGTGAAAAGGCGGCAGGCGATACGGCATCGCTATCGCCCATCGCCAACACCGTTTCAAAGGCGTGTAACCCTTGCGCCGTTGGTAATGGCTGCATACCCAAGGTATCTGCCAACCACGTTTGGGTCGCTTCGTCTAACTGCATACCACCCTCACGCCATAACGGCCAACTAATGCTGAGGGTTTTTCCTTGACGTTGGCCTTGTTCCCGTTGATGCTGACGCCACTGTGCAAAACTGTCCATGAACGCATTCGCACTGGCATAGTCGGCTTGACCCACATTACCCAAGACGCTGGCCAGTGAGGAAAACAACACAAAATACTTGAGTGGCTCGTGCTTCAACACGGTATCTAAATGCACGGTGCCCGATATTTTCGGCGCTAATACGGCTGCAAATTCTTGTTGGGTCTTATGGCTGAGTAAACTATCATGCAATACGCCAGCGCAGTGAATGACGCCATCAATGCGAGTAAAGTGGGCTTTGGCTTTAGCGATGAGTTGCTCAACTCCGTTTCTGTCAGATATATCGCACGGGATATACAACACGTCAGCGCCGAGTTGCTCAAGCTGCACCAGCTTCGCTTGCTTCGCGGTGTCCAAGGCACTGCGCCCGGTCAACACCAATTTTGCATGATACTGCTGCGCCACATACTGCGCGAAGAGGTAGCCTAAGCCACCCAGCCCACCGGTGAGCACTATCACATCACCCGACGCGAGGCTTAATGATGTGGTGGTGGGTAGCCGGCTATGTGATATGGCAGACACGGGCACGTCCTTTGCTAAGATGAAGCGTAAAACATGGCGTTTATTATCTTTATACGAAACATGTTCCGCTGCATCAGCTTGTACGGTGAGTTCAGCAATCGCGTGCTCAAACAGGTGAGAGGCAGGATTAACACCCCAATTACGTGTATCAACTTGCAGTAAACTGTAACAATAACGCGGTTGTTCTTGGCGAATACTTCTGCATAATCCGATTAAGGCGGTATCAACAACTTGATGGATATCCTCTCTATCATTCGAACAAATAGATAACAGCCGCAATGCGCTTATTTTAGCGACAATACTGGCTTGTGTGAGTAACCAGACACTCTCAAGCGCGTACGCTAATACCGTGGATAACTTGCTGCTTCCCTTATGATAAACATCCCAAACATGTAATACATGACTAATAGTGCGGTTGTCTTTCAGCAAATCGTGCCACAAACGCCGATAGTCATCGGCAACGGACAATCGCACTTGGTAATGGTCGTGTTTAAGTTTTTTATAGTCTTTACCCGCACTGACTTGAATGAGGGGTATCTGTGTCGTTGACAGTTGCGCTTGTAACTGCTCAACATCGCGTTGCTGATTCGTCAAGATTAATAAACCGTTGATAGCGTCTTGGTTCGATGGGTTGGTCGGTAAGTCTTGCGCTTGCCACTGCGGTACGTAGTAGCACAATGTCGCATCCGCACCGCTGCGTGGTTTCACCGCAGGCGCTGGCAATGAATCAGGCGTTGCCAGCGGCGCTACCTTATTCACTGTCGTCAATAAACGCGCGCTAACCTTCTGTAAATCAACCAATACTTGACCCGTTTCATCGGTAATTTGTACGTGAGCGCTTATTTCATCGACAGCGTGGTGCGTGAGGTCGACCAGCACATAACAGGCATCGGTTAAGGCACCGTACACACTGACAACATCCACGGAAAAAGGCACCAATAATGCAGCAGCATCGGCTGGCGCATGAGACGGCCCCATGGCCATGCCCAACACGGCATGCAAACAACTATCGACTAACGCCGGATGTAACCCATAATCGTGGCGATCGGCCGCCTGGCGTAGTACCTCACTTAACACCACATAGCCGACGCCTTTACCTTGTTCACTGTCGTATTGTAACCATTGCAAGCACTGAAAGCTTTGACCATAATCGTAGCCCAAGGTAGCAAGCTGAGCATAGAGCCTATCACCACTGAGCGTCTCTGATAAGGCTTTGCGTGCATTCACTACCTCCAGGCGTGACGGCAGACTTTGTGCCGTGTGCGCGCCATAAACCAAGGTGCCTTGCGCGTGAACGATGGACGTTGCACCACCGGTGGTATCCACACGCTCACCTGCGCTACTGATGGCAAATGTCACCGCATCAGCCTCGGCCGCTGTAGGTGTCAGTGCAACGGATAGCTGCACCGGGTCCTGTTCAACAATGCATGGGTGCATCCATGTCACATCACATAACTGAAAGACCGTTTGTGTCAAATGCGCAACATTACCGGCCACACGCGCCATTTCCAAATAAGCCACACCGGGTAACATTTTATGACCTTGAATCACATGATCGGTTAAATAAAATTCTTGTCCGGTCAATCGTTTCGTGAAACATGGCGCATTGAGCGTTGACACGTTGCAAGTTAGCAACGGATGTAAGGCGGTGGGGTCAGTCGCAATCACCGCTGGCGTAGTGGCTACCCAATATCGCTCTTTGGCAAAGGCGTATGCCGGTAACGCTATTTTCTGACAAGCTTCATCGCGATGCAATAATGCCCAATCTAACACGTAGCCTTTACTGTATAAATTGGCTAAAGCCAGCAACGTATCTTGGTATTGTTGCACATCGGCATCGGCAGAAAATTGCTGTAATTTCTCTACACTGGTTGCCAGGACTTGTTTATATATCGCAGCATCATCAGGTGTGTTACACGCATCGCCCATAAACACATGTGTCAATGTGGAAGGCAATACGCCCGTATCACTCCCCTCAAATTTTTCCAAACTATCTTGCAAATGCGCTAACGAAGAAACCACTAGCGTGCAACGGTAGTTGAAATGCGCACGACAAGCATTGAGTGTATAGCTAAGCGACGGTAAAATAATACGATTGGCTTGCTCAACCGTCCATTGCGCTGTCTTTTCACACAACCATGTATGCAGATGCGTGATACTGCGCTTAAGTGAGGCTTGCGTCTTTGCTGAAAGCGCTATCAGATAATAGGGTTTGATGCGCGCTGATTGCGCTTTTATTTGCTGTGAGTGTAAATAACTGTCGGGTGTTGCTTCCAGTACCACATGCGCATAGGTGCCGCCCATGCCAAATGAACTCACCACAGCACGGTGCGGATGATTGCCTTGTCGTGGCCAAACTTGTGATTCTCGTGGAATATATAATGGCGAATCTGCTAACACGATCATCTTATTGAGCGTCTGTAATTTCGGTAAGCCTGGCAAACAGTCATGGCGCATTTGCAACAATACTTTGATCACACCTGCAAGGCCTGCAGTGGCCTCCGTATGGCCAATATTCGCCTTCACCGTACCCAACGCACAGAATTGTTGTTTGTCGGTAAAACGTCCAAAGGCACGTTTTATCGCATTCACTTCCAGTGGATCGCCCAACTTCGTACCGGTACCGTGTGCTTCAAAATAGGAAATGGTCTCAGGGTCAATACCGGAAGCTTCCCAAGCTTTGACTATCACCGCTTCTTCTTGGTCAACATTGGGAATGGTTGGCCCAGCTGAGTGCCCACCACTGTTAACATGCGAACCTTTGATAATGCCATGCACTGAATCACCCGCCTTCATCGCGTGCGTTAAGGGCTTGATGAGTAAGACCGCCACACCTTCACCCGGTAAATAACCATCGGCTTGTTCATCAAAGGGGTTAAGTTCATCGGTCAAGGAAAGGGCTTCTATCGCACAAAATGTTTGGTAC
>JAESRY010000158.1 GCA_016764415.1 Cycloclasticus sp.
GTAAAAAGTCAATTGGCGCCGAAACAATAAAGTACCAATTAAATGTAATGAGAATAAAATACTAAAAATCATATCTATCAATATTCCCTCCCCTATTTAGGGGGAGGGTTAGTGTGGGGGTAAACGCTTAGAATAAACGGAACAGTAAGAATGAACATACTACCCCCATCCCAACCTTCCCCTTAAAGGGGAAAGGAGCAGAAGATAGAAAATATTCAGAAGTTAGAACGTAAAAAGTCAATTGGCGCCGAAACAATAAAGTACCAATTAAATGTAATGAGAATAAAATACTAAAAATCATATCTATCCAATATTCCCTCCCCTTAAAGGGGGAAGGTGTAGAAGCATAAAATTTTAAAAATTATGTAATGTAAAAGGGAAAAGGGAAAAGGGCAAAGGGTACAAAACGATAAAGCACCAATTGAATTTAATGCGAATAAAATTACTACTGCTAATATTCCCTCCCCCATTTAGGGGGAGGGTTAGGGTGGGGGGAAACACTTAAAATAAAGTAAATACATAAAAATTAACCCACTAATATACCAATAAAACTTAACCAAAGAACACCAAAAATAAGAATTATGATTAATCTCATTTACTGAACTAAAGAGACTATCCACAGGCCAATAAATTGAATAGTATTAAACAACTATAAGGGGAGTGAACTACATGAATAATAAAGCTGAATTGAATGGGGCGAGCACGTCGTCTTCATTAATAAAAAACACATCATTTGGATATAAATCGTTGGTAACGGGTTTATTGCTGTCTGTATTCATCGTCGCTTGTAGCGATAATAACCAAGCCAACGAATCGGTAGTGACACCTAAGCCAATGGAAGTGGCTGATACAACAGATATTAAGCAACCAGCCCAAGAAGATGTGGGTGTGGATGTTTACGGATTAGATGTAAGTTTAAAGCGCTATTCTCCTTTAACACAAATAAACGATAAAAACGTTCAAACGCTCAGGCCTTCATGGGTTCTGTCTTTAGGCGACAACCGAGGCCAGCAAACGCAGCCCTTAATTATTAATGGCATCATGTACGCAACTACGCATAACGCCACGTATGCGATTGATGCTAAAACAGGCCGCCAGCTTTGGAAGACGAATATTGAATATCCGGCAGATACAGTCACCTGTTGTGGCATTACAAATAGAGGTGCTGCATGGCATGAAGGTGTGCTTTATAGAGTCACATTAGATAACCATATTCACGCAATAAACCCTGAAAATGGAGCGATTATTTGGGATGTTGTAGCGGCGGATGTAAAACTAGGTTTTTCAATGACCAGCGCGCCATTAATCGTTAATGGCACGATGATTACCGGCATAGCCGGTGGTGAATTTGGTGTGCGAGCATTTTTAGATGGATGGGATCCTAAAACGGGTGAACATTTATGGCGCTTCTACACCGTGCCAGAACCGGGTAAGCCAGGTGGCGATACATGGCAGGGTGACGATTGGAAACGTGGCGGTGCTCCAACTTGGCTTATTGGTTCATACGATAAAGAATTAGATTTAGTGTATTGGGGTGTGGGTAACGCCGCGCCTTGGAATGCAGCCATGCACCCAGGTGATAACTTGTACACGGAAAGTGTTATAGCCATTCGGCCTAAAACGGGCGAATTAGTGTGGCATTACCAATTTACACCCAATGACGGTTTTGATTACGATGGCGTTAATGACCCTATTTTGGCGGATATTGAAATAGATGGAACAATGCGCAAGATAATGATGCAGGCTAATAGAAATGGATATTTCTACGTATTAGATCGTGAAACAGGCGAGTTACTTAAAGCTAACCAGTTTGTAGATAAAGTAACGTGGGCTGATGGTATTGACATGGAAACAGGCAGGCCGATAGTTGCGGAGCGCGTTAAAAATATGATTAAAACGGGCGAACCAACAGAAATATGGCCCGCTGCATTTGGCGGTAAAAACCTTGCGCCAATGGCGTATAGCCCAACAACGGGTTTAGCGTATGCGAATACATTTAATGTTGGTTGGAAATACACGCCAGTTGAACAAGAGTATAAGCCGGGCGTGTTTTATATAGGCATGTCATTCGAATGGTTATTGCCCGAAGGGCCTAAAGGGTTCTTACGCGCTATTGACCCATTAACTGGCGAGTATAAATGGCAATTCCCGACAGAAGTACCTATGAATGGTGGTGTGTTGGTAACCGAGGGCAATGTTGTATTTTCCGGCGCTCAAACAGGCGAACTGTATGCGTTTAATGCAGAAACGGGCGAGAAGCTTTGGGAGTTTAGAACGGGTTCTGGGATCATCGCGCCTCCTATTACCTATCAAATTGATGGCAAGCAATATATAGCAGTAGCAAGTGGCATTGGCGGTGTGTACAACAACTTTTCTGGGGATGTGAACCTAAAGAACATTAACCCAGGCGGTTCAATTTGGGTGTTTGAATTAGGTGATGGCGGTAATACGAGTACCGTAAGTGCAACAACGATTAAGCCGCCCGTTATTAAGGTTGCTCAGGTCGTTGACGATAAGGCAACATGGTCTGCCACTGTTAAAAAAGGCGCAGAATTGTATGAACAAACGTGTTCGCATTGTCACGGTGTAGAAATGAAAACATCGGGTACGACCTTTGATTTACGTACTTTCCCTAAAGGCGAGAGAGATCGCTTTGTAACAGCAGTTGTGGAAGGCAAAGGCTCAATGCCCGCTTGGGGTGGTAAGTTAACAGCTGAAGAAGTATCTGATATTTACGAGTACGTCATACATTAGAAAAAGGTGAAATATGTCTGAATTAGATGATTTAATTGATTTTAAAACGGGTCGGCAAAAGCGGGTTATTTATTCTGACCCTGATATATACGAGCAAGAGCTTGAAAAAATCTTTGCGCGTAGTTGGTTGTTCGTCGCGCACGAGTGCCAAATAAAAGAGCCTGGTGATTTTATTCGAACCTTTATGGGTGAGGATGAAGTGTTGGTGGTTAGGCAAAAAGATGACAGTGTTAAAGCCTTTTTAAACACCTGTACCCATAGAGGTAATCGTTTATGTAAGGCTGATCACGGCAATAGCAAAACATTCGTGTGCAATTATCACGGTTGGGGCTTTGGTACAGACGGCGCTTTAAATGGCGTGCCACTTGAAAAAGAAGCCTATTACAACAAGCTTGATAAGGGCAAATTCGGTCTGATTGAAGTCGCGCAGATTAAGAATTATAAAGGCCTTATTTTCGCTACCTTTGATGAGGAGGCGCCAAGCCTTGAAGAGTATCTAGGCGAGATGAAGTGGTATTTGGATGTCTGGTTAGATGCAATGCCAGAAGGAACAGAATTAATAGGTACGGCGATGAAAGTTGAATTGCCCGTGAATTGGAAGTTGCCGGTGGAAAATGTGTCGGGCGATGGCTACCATTTGGGTTGGGCGCACGCAGGCGCGATGTCTGTAACAACGAGTATGTCAGTTGGTGGTTTAGAGGTGGGTAATACGGGTACAGATAATGATGGTGCTGTTTCAGTAGCCGGCTTGAATGGGCATACAGTATTGGCTGCATTGGATGGGCAGTCTGGTTATGGCTTTTACCCAGATCCAAAAATAGCGGTTGATTACCTTCAAGCGAATCGAAAAACGGTGGTCGATAGACTGGGTGAGTTTCGCGGTACAAAAATGTGGGGCTCACAAATCAACATGACTGTTTTCCCCAATTTACAGATGCTGCCAGGGTTAAATTGGTTTCGGATATATCACCCGAAAGGCCCGGGAAAATTTGAAATGTGGACCTGGGCAATGGTCGATAAAGAAATGTCAGACGACTTAAAGCAAATGATTTTAGATAACGTTAGCCGTACCTTTGGCCCTGCGGGCTTATTCGATAATGATGATGGCGACAACTTACAAGCGATTACCGAACAAAGCCACGGTTGGCGAACGCGACAAATGGACGTGTACACCAATATGGCTATTGGCGCCGAACACAGTCGTGAAGAAATGCCGGGCGTGATCAGTGATGGCTTAGTGTGTGAACAAAACCAGCGTTACGTGTACCGTCGTTGGCTGGAAATGATGAAAGCAGATAGCTGGGATGATATTCCACAATATAATAGCCTTGAAGAAGCTCGCGCAACGGAGGCTAAGTAAATGATACAAGCTCCTGATGATATTTATCTAGCCTTGCAGCGCCAGCTTTATTATGAAGCGAGGATTCTAAGCGCAGCTCAGTATGATGAGTGGTTAGCAATGCTTGCCGACAATATTAATTACGCAATGGAGATGCCGCAACGGCGATTCAAAGAAGATAGGACACCTGATAGAGCGCCAAGGAAGACGCCTATTTTTGATGATGATATGGCGGCGTTAAAAATGCGTATAGCTCGATTTAATACGGGTTTTGTTTGGGCAGAAAATCCAATTAACGCCATTCGACATATTGTTAGTAGTGTGGAAGTGTTCGAAACAGATGACACAAATCAGTTTAGCGTTTATTCCATTATCGAAGTGCACCGTAGCCGGTTAGATGCAGAGCGCAAGCGATTAACAGCGGGCCGACAAGATATTTGGCAAAAAACGGGCAGTGAATTTAAATTATTAACAAGAACCGCAACGTTGGATGACGGCGTTGTATTAGACAGTAATATTAATTTCTTTTTTTAGGAGCATAAAATGGGATGGATGGAAAATAAAGTAGCATTGGTGACAGGTGGTGGTTCAGGTATTGGCTTAGCAGTTGTAGAACGCTTTATCGCAGAAGGCGCAAAGGTTTGCGTGATGGATCGTTCACAAGAGGGCATTGACAGCTTAGAGGCAACGTTTAAAGGCAATGTTGTTGGTATTACAGGTGATGTACGTTCTTTGGCTGACAACAAAGCTGCGGTGGCTAAAGCGGTAGCTAGCTTTGGTAAATTAGATACCTTTATTGGTAATGCCGGTATTTGGGATTATATGGTGCCACTTGAAGGGCAAGAAGATGACAAGCTAGAAGAGATTTGCGATGAAATTTTTGCTGTTAATGTAAAAGGTTATATATTGGGTGCAAAAGCAGCGTTACCAGAGCTTAGAAAAACCAAAGGCAGTATTGTTTTTACGGCGTCAAGTTCAAGCTATTTTACTGGCGGTGGAGGGCCTATTTATGTGGCGTCAAAACACGCGGTTGTGGGTTTGATTAAGCAATTGGCGCATGAAGTAGCGCCTGATGTGCGGGTTAATGGCGTTGCCCCTGGCGGTACGCTAACAAACTTGGGTGGTAGTGCCGCTGCTGGTCAAGCAGAGTCAAAGCTAAATGAAATTCCAGGCGTTGATGCAATGATCGGTAGTATGACGCCACTAGGATTTACCTCTAAACCAGAAGACCATGCGGGCATTTATTTGCTATTAGCATCAGATAAGAATGCTGGTTATATTACGGGCAGTGTTATCAATTCAGACGGTGGAATTGGTGTGGGAATGCGGCCTGAGCAGTAGTTTGTAGATTGCACCCCCATCCCAGCCTTCCCCCTTTAATGGGGAAGGGGTTTAAGTGGTGAAATATAAGGCGTTATTCCTTCGTCTAGTTAGGTGGTGATACATTTATAATGTAAAAGCCAGTTCTACTCCCAATACAGAAAACCATGCGGGTATTTATTTGCTATTAGTATTAGATAAGAATGGTGGCTTTATTACGTGTAGTGTTGTCAATTCATACGGCGGTATTGGTGTAGGGGAGCGACCTGAGCAGTAGTTGGTAGATTGCGCCCCCATCCCAGCCTTCCCCCTCAGAGGGGGAAGGCGTTTAAGCGAGACAAAGAGAGTATGTTACTTTCTACTTTGTTAGGGGTGGGAACTAAAACAATGTAAATCTCACGCTTTATTCCCTCCCCTTT
>JAESRY010000159.1 GCA_016764415.1 Cycloclasticus sp.
CGCACGCTGATCTTTAAACGCATCGGCATGAATAGAAATAAACAAATCCGCCTTCGCCCGACGCGCTTTTTCCATCCGCTTACGCAAACCAATGTAATAATCACCCGAGCGAACTAGGTAGGCTTTCATATTCGGTTGCTTATCAATAAGCGCGGCTAGTTTTTTAGCTATCGCCAATACCACAACTTTTTCACGCGTTCCTCTATACCCCTTCGCACCGGGGTCTTCACCACCATGACCCGCATCTATCGCCACCACCCATTTTTTTGGTCGACTTCCTGATGCTGTTTTTTTGATCATTTTCGCTTGCTTAGCACCCGCCTGTTTCGGATATAAATCGATCACCAAACGATGACCGTAATCCGCATTGGGCTTTAGAAGAAAGCTTTTAGCGCTAACAGGCGTTTTCAAATCGATAACTACTCGTAAATCATTTTTATTGCGTGGCGCGTGGCGCACAAGGCTAATCACTTTGTGGCTTGAGGAGAAATCAGGAATTTTTGCGCTAAATTGAACACCATCTAAATCAACCACTAAACGTGGCGGGTTATCTAACGAAAATACTTTGTGCTCAACCGGTGAGGTAATGCCCAATACCAATCGCGTATGGTCAGGTGCAGTCCAAAATCGTAAGGAGTCTATTTTTTTATTCGCAGCAGCCTGTACACTAACGCCAAGAGTCAACAACGCAACCGCTAATAAAAGCGATAAAGAAAACCGGATTTTGTTAAAACTTTTCGAGAATAGTTTCATAACTTACTGTTTTTCTATGCCTTTATTGCTAGATATTAACAGTTCTCTCTCATCTTGGTGAATATTTATTTCAATTAAAACATCCGGTTCCGGCAACAAACCACCGGCCTTATCTGGCCATTCAACAAAACAAATCGATTGGTCGTTTAAATAATCGCGAATTCCCATGTATTCCAACTCTTCCCCATCCATTAAACGGTACAAGTCAAAATGAAAAACTGCCCGTCCCTTTACGGTGTACGGTTCAACTAAATTATAGGTGGGGCTCTTAACTGACCCTTCATGGCCTAAACCTCGCAAAACGCCGCGTACGAAAGTTGTTTTACCCGCACCCAAGTCGCCCTGCAGGAAAATCAACATGCCCGTTTTAAGCTGCAATGCGAAGTCTCGCCCTACATCGAGCATCGCCTGCTCGTCTTTAATTCTCATTCACTAACTCACGTAGTGGTGCCATTAAGTCGCTTGCCAGCAAGCCTCTTTCGCCTTGCTTTGCCGCGTAATCAGCCGCCATCGCATGAACTAACACGCCCAGTTTTGCCGCCTCAAAAAGCGTTAAGCCTTGGGCAATTAAACCTGCAATAACCCCCGTTAGCACATCGCCCATTCCACCAGATGCCATTCCGGGGTTACCTGCATTGCAAATAAACATTTCTTCGCCATCAAACACTAAACTGCCCGCCCCTTTTAGCACCACAACTCCACCATATTGCTCTTGCAATTGTTCAGCAGCAGACGCTCGGTCTTGTTGAATCTCAGCCGTTGTGCAATTTAACAATCGCGCCGCTTCACCTACGTGCGGTGTTAACACCCAGTGATTGTTTTTACGTGGTTGCTGGGAAAGTAAATTCAGCGCATCGGCATCAATAACCGTAGGTAAGTTAGTCTCCAACGCCGCCTCAAATAATTGATTCGACCACGCAGACTGCCCTAAACCTGGACCCACAGCAATCACTTGGCAACGTTTAGCTAATTGCTTTATATCTAATCGACCACTCACGCCATGACACATTAATTCTGGCCTTGCAATGGTTATGCTTGCGGCGTGTTCGGCGCGCGTAGCAACGCTCACTAAACCACTACCCACCCGCAAAGCCGCTTCAGATGCCAAGCGAATTGCCCCACTAAAACCGGCATCTCCGCCTATTAATAAGGTATGGCCTGCATCGCCTTTATGCGCGTCTTTTTTGCGCGCCGGCAAACAAGCCTTCACTTTTTTAAATGACAATATTTTTGGTTCAGTGCGTGCTGATTGATTCATAAGGTATTAGCCATTTAATCATTGTTAAAATTCAGGGTGCTTCTATTAAGCAGGATTTTCGTTTGAAGCTTTAGTATGCCATTTAGCCGGATGGGCTTTGAGAACCGCAATGTACATGCAGTATATGAGGATCGCAAAAGCTCATCCAACGCTCGAAATCAAGCGAAAAGACAATTAATAGAAGTGCTCTTTAAGGTATCCTACCGCAGATGAACTCAAACAGCATCGACTTCCAACAACTTGCTAGCGACATTAAAGTACTCGGCGCATCATTGGGTTTTCAACAAGTCGGCATTACCGATATTGAGCTTTCTGACGCCGAAAAACAGCTTAACAATTGGCTGGACGCTGGGTTTCATGGCGAAATGGGCTATATGCAAAAACACGGCACCAAACGAACACGGCCGAATGAATTGCATGAGGGTACAGTGCGGGTGATTTCTTGCCGTATGGATTATTTGCCCGAACCCATGCAACGCACTGATGAATTAATGCAGGACCCTATTCGAGCTTATATATCACGTTACGCCTTGGGGCGTGATTATCACAAAGTACTGCGAAAAAAGCTGCAAAAACTCGCCGACCTTATCCAGCAACAAGTGGGGCAATTTGGTTACCGAGCCTTTGTTGATAGCGCCCCCGTTATGGAAAAGGCGATTGCCGAAAAAGCAGGTATAGGTTGGATTGGCAAACACAGCAACGTGTTAAACAAACAAGCCGGTTCTTGGTTCTTCTTAGGCGAACTGTACGTCGACTTGCCCTTGCCCATTGACCAAGCCGCAGAAGAACACTGCGGGCGTTGTACTGATTGCATTGATATATGCCCAACACAAGCCATTGTTGCGCCATACGTCGTTGATGCACGTCGTTGTATTTCTTACCTGACGATTGAACTCAAAGGCAGTATTCCCGAAGAATTTAGAACTCAAATGGGCAATCGAATTTACGGTTGTGATGACTGCCAGCAAGTATGTCCATGGAATCGATTTGCTCATATTACCGAAGAAGCCGACTTTATCGCACGCAACGATTTAGACACCATTAACTTAATTGATATTTTCCAGTGGAGTGAAGAGACTTTCCTTAAAAAAACAGAGGGTTCGGCCATTCGGCGAATAGGTTACGAAAGCTGGATTAGAAATATCGCCATAGCATTAGGCAATGCACCTTATAACGAAAACGTACTGGCTGCGTTAAATGAAAAACACCAGCACTCGAACCCCGTTATTCAAGAACACGTTCAATGGGCTGTATGCGAACAAAAAAACAAGCGAAACCGCACAAAAAGCTAAAGTTTAAACTACACTGACCGTTAACATTAACAGAGTTATAACAATAAATTTCAACCAGTTAGTTTAAAAATCATGAGCAATAAAAGCACTGAATATTCTATAAAACCCCTACTCCCACTATTTATTATTAGCTTAGCGCTAGGCGTTAGCGTGGGCCTTATCATCGGCTACTTCACACCTGACACCATGAGCCATCTTGTAACAGCCTCATCATCTGCGCTTATTTCTGTTATAGCCACACTTCTGGTTATTTTTATATTGTTTTTACGCCCCACCTTTCGCTCATTAGGTTTTATTACCTACGCACTCAGCAATAACAAACGTGTACCAAAAGAAGAGCGTGAAAAAGTTGCGAAAAATATACTCATACGCGATTTGGATAAGGCCATTAATGACTATGTTGGCGATTTTTACGTACGAGCAAAACGTTTAGGCGCAAGCGGTAACAGCATTGCTATTGGGTCAGCTGAAGTGTCTAGTTTTGTTGATACGTTAAATAAAACCATTCAAGGGCAAGCTGATAAAGCCACTCAAATTTCTAGTGCAGCCGAGGAAATATCCCAATCAACTGATCAAGTGGCCGATATGCTTATTGAAGCTGTAGACGCGGCTGCTAGAACCAGTGCATCCTGCAACGAAGGTGAGGCTGCTGTCAGCAATGCCATTAGCTCTATTCATACGGTCAATAGCCAAGTGAAAACCACATCCGAATCGATTCATAATTTAAAATCAAAATCCGAACAAATTCACTCTATTACCGATGTTATTAATAGTGTCGCCGAACAAACAAATTTATTAGCACTAAATGCTGCCATTGAAGCGGCTCGCGCCGGTGAACATGGGCGTGGCTTTGCTGTAGTAGCCGACGAAGTTCGCGAACTGGCCAATAAAACCGCCAATGCAACCAGCGATATCGGAAAAATGATAAGCGAAATAAGCCGCGAAACAGGCATTGCCGTGGGCATTATGGAAAAACTAGAGGTTGAAGTCACCGAAGTGGTCCAATCAACCGAACTCATTGGCCAAACACTCAACGCTATTAATGCCGAAGCGACTGCGTCTGAAAGCCAAGCGCGTGATATTCAAACCATGATTCAAGAGCACGTGCTGGCTACCTCTGAAATTTCAAATTCTATTGATCAGGTTCGTGAAGAATTGCAGCAAACTGAAAAAGATTCTGTCGTCGCGTCTAAGCAAGCCATGGAACTCGCCTCCAGGTCCGAAAGTATTTACAACGATTTATCTATATTTAACCTAGGAACCATACACGACAAGGTGAAAAAAGAGGCCAAAACGATGGCTCTTGAGGTGCAAACAATGTTTGAAACCGCCGCCAAAAACAATGTATTACCCGAAAGCTATTTATTTGATCGCGACTACAAACCAATGAACGGCACAGATCCACAAAAATTCAAAACCAAATACGATGATTTTTGTGATACCAACCTGCCCATTATTCAAGAAAAATTCTTACAAAATACAACAGGGCTTGCGTATGCAGTTTGTACCGACCCTAACGGCTATGTACCCACACATAATAATGTGTTTGCTAAGCCACCAGTGGGTGATTACCAAACTGACCTAGTAAACAGCAGAAGCAAACGGTTATTCAAAGACCATACGGCTCTTCGTTGCGGCTCACATACACAAGAGTTCTTATTGCAAACATATAAACGAGACACCGGTGAAGTGTTCCACGATCTTTCGGTACCTATTTACGTTAATGGCCAACATTGGGGCGGTGTTCGTATGGGCTATAAAGCCGAAGCCAGCCATTAAACTTTTATAAAGTTTTCTCTATAGTGCTTTAGTTCTTCTATTGATTCGATAACGTCATCTAATGCTTGATGCGTGGCTTTTTTCTTAAAGCCCTTCATTACCTCTGGTGCCCAACGGCTGGCTAATTCTTTTAACGTGCTAACGTCTAAGTTCCTATAATGAAAAAAGGCTTCTAGTGTTGGCATGTAGTTCGCCATAAAACGACGATCTTGGCAAATACTGTTGCCACACATAGGTGAAGCGCCTTTAGGCACCCATTTTTCTAAAAACTCGATTGTTTGAAGCTCAACATCACTTTCATTTAGTTCAAGTTTTAGTTTCAATTGTTGTATCTGTGCCTCTAACTCAACAATCATATTCTCATGACTTATAATATCATGTTCATATTTAGATTTAAGGCTAGCTACAACAGCTTCGTGATCAGACTGCATCTATGCTGAACTATCATCAGATTCTATCAGTACTAATTTAGCTTCACACTCTTGTTTCGCATCTTCAATTTGTATGGC
>JAESRY010000160.1 GCA_016764415.1 Cycloclasticus sp.
TCTTCCAACGGGTGATTTTGATTTAAAAGACAATCCGACAACGCAACTTCGAGTAGGGGTTAAACAGGCCTTCCCCAGAGGAAATACGCGTCATTTTCAATCGCTAAAACGCAGTGATAATGCATTGGCCGAACAGCGGCGCACCTTGTTAACGCGGCAGCAAATTTTACGCGCGGTGAGGCTGTATTATCTTGAAGCCTTTTATCAACAAAAAAGCGTAGGCATTCTTAAAGAAAATCGCGCACTGTTTGTCCGTTTATTAAAAAATTCTGAGGATACGTATCGCGTTGGCATCTCAAGGCAACAGGCTGTGTTGCAAGCGCAACTCGAATTATCACGGCTTGATGACCAGATTTATCGCACAAAAAACAACCGAGACAGTAATCTTTCGCAGTTAAGCAAATGGGTGCCAGCGGTGATGAATAGACCATTAGCCAAACATTTACCTGCGTTGTCTGTGATTGACGATAAGGCATTGACGGACGCTAACTTAATTTACCACCCCGTTATTGCTATTGATGACGCTAATGTACAGGCCGCTAAGCACGATATAAATATTGCCGAACAACAATACAAACCCGGTTGGAATGTTGGGGTTGAATACCGTAAAAGATTCGGTGACCAATTAACCGGTGAACGCCGTGACGATTTGTTAGCGGCCATGCTGAGTATGGATTTACCCATTTTTACAGACAAGCGTCAGGATAAGCGTTTGTTAGCTAGCCAGCACCACTATCAAGCCGAAAAATCGTTGCGCGACGAACATTTAAGAGACTTGGCGAAGCAGTTAAAACAAGTGGGCCATGATTGGGCATACCTTAAGCAACGCGAATTAGGGTTTAAAAATAGTTTGTTACCGAATGCGATAGAAAATACAAAAGCGGCGATACGCGCTTACCAAAGCGGTGTTATTGAGTTTTCAACACTGATGGAAGCGCACAGTGTTGAGCTGAAAACACGGTTGGAAAATTGGCGGGTGAGGGTCGATAGGTCAAAAGCACATGCGCGGTTACTGTTTTTAGTGGCGCCTACGGATAATTCAAATAAGGAGGTTCACGGTGAGTAAGTTATTAATGATTGGACTGGTGTTTGTCGTTCAAACAACGATGCTAATTCAACCAGTATTAGCTGCTGGTGACGATAAAAAAGTACTTTACTGGGTTGCGCCTATGGACCCGAACTATCGACGTGATGAACCCGGAAAATCTCCGATGGGAATGGAATTGGTTCCGTTTTACGAAGGCCATAATTCGGGTTCAGGAACGTCTGTGTTAATCAGCCCTAATGTTATTCAGAATTTAGGCATTCGCAGTGAGTTGGTTGAACGCTCGCATCTTTGGCGGGGAATAAATACAGTCGGCTATGTGGATTATGATGAAATGAAAGTGAGCCATATTCACTTGCGGGTTTCTGGTTGGATTGAACACTTGGCGACACATTCTGAAGGTGAGCGGTTTAAAAAAGGTGATGTCCTGTTAGAAATTTATTCACCGGAACTGGTCAATGCGCAGCAGGAATATTTGCAAGCCATTTCATCGGGTAATCGGCGTTTAATTACCGCATCGACTGAACGTTTGTATTCGCTGGGCTTAACCAAAGAGCAACTGAATAAAGTGCGTAAAACGCGCAAAGCCATGCAAGTGGTGCCGATTTATGCAGAGCACGATGGGGTGGTGTCTAAATTATCCGTTAGGCATGGCATGTACGTGACACCCGCTAATAAGGTGATGAGCTTGGCTGATTTATCGAGTGTTTGGTTATTGGTTGATGTATTTGAAAAGCAAGCTAATTGGGTGAAGCAAGGGGATGCTGCGGAGGTAACGCTGTCCTATTTACCCGGCAAAACGTGGAAGGGTCGCGTTGAATACATCTACCCCAGTCTTAACCCTAAAACGCGTGCATTAACGGTCCGCTTGAAATTTGATAACCCAGGCGAACTGCTTAAACCGAATATGTTTGCGAAGGTAAAAATCTTTTCGGGTTTAAAAGATAATATTTTAGTCGTGCCAACTCAAGCCGTTATACGTACAGGTGATGAAGACAGGGTTATCGTTACCAATGGCGACGGTCAATTTGATGCAAAAACAGTGACCGTCGGTATTGAAAGTGGCGCTTATACCGAAATTATCGACGGTATTATGGCGGGTGATCGAGTCGTTACTTCAGGGCAATTCTTGATAGATTCTGAGGCGAATCTACGCGCCAGCATTCAGCGTTTACAACCTAAGAGCGACAAGATCGACAGTGCTGAGATGAAGATGCAGGGTGACATGAAATGATTGAACACATCATCCACTGGTCTATCCGCAACCGCGTATTGGTTTTATTATTAACGGCTGTCTTGGTTGTCTGGGGAATTGTGTCGGTAAAGAACATTCCGCTAGATGCAATCCCCGACCTGTCTGACGTGCAGGTAATTATAAAAACAAGTTATCCCGGCCAATCCCCGCAAGTGGTTGAAGATCAAGTGACTTATCCGTTGGCATCCGCCATGTTGTCTGTTCCTAAAGCGGTTAATGTTCGTGGCTATTCGTTTTTTGGTGATTCGTATGTGTACGTTATTTTTGATGATGACACCGATATTTATTGGGCCAGATCACGTGTGCTTGAGTACCTCAGCCAGGTGTCGAGCCGGCTTCCTGAGCAAGCGCAATCAGAATTAGGCCCCGACGCAACGGGTGTGGGTTGGGTGTACGAATACGCACTTATAGATACCAGTGGGCAGCACGACATAGCTGAACTGACGAGTTTACAGAATTGGTTTTTAAAGTATGAACTGCAAACGGTTCATGGTGTGTCTGAAGTGGCGACCATTGGCGGCATGGTGAAACAATACCAAGTGGTTGTTAACCCGAATAGTTTAAGAGCGTACAACATCCCCCTTTCGATGGTTAAAAGTGCAATACAGAATGGCAATCAGGAGGCGGGCGGTTCGGTTATTGAAATGGCGGAAGCCGAATACATGGTGCGCACTACCGGCTATATCAGTGGAATAGACGACCTCAAAAACATCCCAATTAGAGTCAATGATAATGGCATTCCTGTTTTATTATCCGACGTGGCACAGATTCGTTTAGGGCCAGAAATGCGCCGTGGTATTGCAGAATTAAACGGTGAAGGTGAAGTGGTGGGCGCAGCGATTGTTATGCGCTTTGGTGAAAATGCGCTCAGTACGATTGAAGGCGTTAAGGCTAAATTGGAAACGCTATCCAGTAGTTTGCCCGATGGCGTAGAAATTGTGACCACCTACGACCGCTCGACATTAATTAACCGTGCGGTCAGCACCTTGAATTTAAAGCTGATTGAAGAATTTATTGTCGTCGCTCTAATTTGCGCTGTATTTCTTTTTCACTTGCGCTCATCTTTAGTGGTTATTTTGTCCTTACCTGTCGGCATTCTCTTTGCGTTTATTGTTATGCGGCATTATGGGGTTAATGCCAATATTATGTCCCTTGGCGGTATCGCGATTGCCATTGGAGCGATGGTGGATGCAGCGATTGTGATGATAGAAAACGTGCACAAAAAGTTTGAAGGCAAAGCGGTTAACGATGAAACGGAACGCTGGAATGTCATTGCGAAAGCTTCTTGTGAAGTAGGCCCAGCATTGTTTTTTTCGTTGATGATTATTACTCTCAGCTTTTTACCGATATTTACACTCGAAGCACAAGAAGGCCGTTTATTTGCACCTTTGGCGTTTACCAAAACGTTTGCGATGGCCGGTGCGGCATTTTTATCCATCACGTTAGTCCCCGTGCTGATGGGTTATTTCATACGCGGCAATGTGTTGCCAGAACATAAAAACCCCGTCAATAGAGTGCTTCTAACACTGTATCGCCCCGTCATTAACGCGGTGATGAACGCACCGTCAAAAACACTGCTGATAGCCGGTATTTTAATACTCGTGGGTTATGCGCCGGTGTCAAAACTGGGTTCTGAATTTATGCCCGATTTAGATGAGGGGGATTTGCTTTACATGCCCAGTACCTTTCCTTCTATTTCGATTGGTAAGGCGCAGCAGTTTTTGCAACAAAGCGATAAAATCATTCGAAGCCATCCAGAAGTGAAAAGTGTTTTTGGCAAAATGGGGCGTGCAAATAGCGCGACAGACCCAGCGCCTTTAACCATGGTGGAAACGACTATTCAATTTAAGCCTAAAAGCGAATGGCGCGAAGGCATGACGATTGAAAAAATTAAAGACGAATTGGATCAGCAACTTAGGTTTCCTGGTATATCAAATATTTGGGTTATGCCAATAAAGAACCGAATCGATATGCTGGCGACCGGTATTAAAACTCCCGTAGGTATTAAGGTTGCGGGCAGTGACTTGAATGTTATTCAAGCGATAGGCAAAGACATTGAAACGGTGCTCAATAAATTACCCGATACGGCGTCTGTCTATTCCGAACGCGTTGCTTCTGGGCGTTATATAATCATTGATATTAACCGCTATGCTGCTGCGCGCTACGGTTTGAACATACAAGATATTCAGCAAGTGGTAAGCGCCGCCGTGGGTGGGGTAAAAGTGGGCACAAGCGTTGAGGGCTTAGAGCGTTACCCAATCAGTATTCGCTACCCTAGAGATGTTCGAGACTCGTTTAAAAAGATAAAGGATTTACCCTTAGTCACGCCAGTTGGCGCAACTATTCCGTTATCAGAAGTGGCCGATATAAGAATTGAGGAAGGCCCAGCGATGATTAAAACGGAGAATGCGCGCCTTAATGGTTGGATTTATATTGATATTAAGGGCAGCGATATAGGCTCGTATGTTGAGGAAGCTAAAGCACTGATTGAGCAGGAAATTAAATTGCCCGCGGGCTACTCAATTGCTTGGTCAGGTCAATACGAATATATGCAGCGAGCGATTAAGAAATTAACGTTAGTGCTTCCAGCCACCATCGCGGTCATTATCTTATTGCTATATTTGAACTTTAGGAATTTAACCGAGGTGGCGATTATTTTAGGCACATTGCCGATGTCGTTAACCGGCGGAATATGGATGCTCTATTTGTTAGATTACAACTTATCGGTTGCAGTAGGCGTGGGCTTTATCGCCTTGGCGGGTGTTTCCATTGAAATTGGTGTGCTGATGTTGGTGTACTTAAATCAAGCGTGGGCGTTAAAACTCGAAGAGGTTAAGGAGCAGCAACGCGAGTTAACGTTTATGGATCTTAAAGAGGCCGTATTATCAGGTGCGTTAAAACGCATTAGGCCCATCGTCATGACGGTAATGGCAGTGGTAGTCGGTTTAATGCCCATTATGTTGGGGGATGGTACAGGCTCGGAAGTGATGAAACGTATTGCAGCGCCGATGGTCGGTGGTATGCTAAGTACGTTGCTTTTTTCATTATTGATGTTACCTGCGGTCTTTTTACTGTGGAAAAAATCAGTATTAAAAAATGTGAAGAGCTGAATTGTTTAAGAAGAGACCTTTGCAGGAGAGCCAGTTTTCGTGAGGGCACCAACAGTAGGCGCTTTAAGCGAGGCAAAAAGAGGCGAAAAAGCGCAGTTTACAGGGTGTAAATGAGCATTTTGAGCCTATTTTTCTAGT
>JAESRY010000161.1 GCA_016764415.1 Cycloclasticus sp.
CTGCTGGTCTAAAAGCTAAAGTAGCGATTTTAATTGGCTTAGGTGGTTTGTACCCATTATCGTGGTATTCGATGTTTTATTTTGCACCCATACTGGGAAGAGGTGCGTCGCATGAACACGTATTAACAGAACTTCTAACGTATATAGGTGTTGGCGGGTTACTGCTTGGAATGGTGGTTTTATCTCTAAATCTTTTTCTAGGTTTATTTAATGAAACTTAACCATCTTAAGTTCGGTCCATTCATAAATATCTATTGTGTCGGGGTCACAGCTTCTACAGCTGCCTTGGCACAAAGAGCCGGCTGGCATTTTTTTTGCGTAGCCTTTCTTTACCCAGTGTTCAATCATTGCTTTTGCATCGTCTTGGGTGATTTTAAAGTGCAGCGCGATATCGCGTACAGGCGCGTTGCCTGCAGCTTTTAAGTAATCTCTAATGTCTAATAAAATCATGCGTTTGACGGTATCGCGGACTTGATATTCAATAGCTTCTGGCCCATTTGACGTAGCGTTAACCAAATACCAACAAACCCTAGGCTAAAGGCTGAAACCCAAATGGTGGTTTGAATGGGGTGGCTGTTAAAATATGCAATTTGATAAAACGAAACGGCCATGCTGTATGCCAAATATAAACTCCAGACAACCGAAAATACAGCCCAACGCGTTCCTGTTTCACGTTGTACAGCGGCAATAGCGGCCACACACGGCACGTACAGAAGAATAAAGAGTAGGTAGCTAAAAGCGCCTATTTTCCCGTCAAAGTATTTCACGAGCGTGCCGAATAAAGCGTGGCTCACTTCTTGTTCAGCAGCGGCATCATTAGTATTGCTACCCGCATCGAGGGTGCGCAAACCCAGGGGGTCGCCCATATTTTGCGCAGCATCAATTAAATTATCCTGAGTAACGGCAATGGCCTCAGAAAACTTAGCCTGAAGGCTGAACTCTCCTTCGTCTTCCGTGTTGTTGCCTTCCATATTGGAATAGACGGCATCTAAGGTGCCAACAACCACTTCTTTGGCCAGTAGGCCGCTAAAAATGCCGACGATGGCAGGCCAATTTTCTTGCGTAATTCCCATGGGTTCAAAAGCGGGAGTAAAGGTTTTGCTGACTTCGCTGAGAACCGAATTGGAACTATTCTCATTACCAAAACTACCATCTGTACCAATTGAATTGAGAATATTGATGACCATAACCATCATGACAATATATTTGCCGGCTTCTAACACGAACCCTTTGAGCCGCTCCCACGTGTGGATAAGGAGGCTCTTAATCGCTGGGCGGTGATAAGGTGGAAGTTCAATGAGAAAACCATCAGATTCACCTTCAAGCACGCTGCTTTTTAGCAGCAATGCGGTGAAAATAGCTGCGCCAATGCCGAGTATGTAGAGAAGGAAAACAATGTTTTGTCCAGATTGTGGAAAGAACGCCGCGGCAAACAATGCGTAAACTGACAGACGAGCGCCACACGACATAAAGGGCGCCATCATCACGGTCATTATGCGGTCGCGCTGTTTTTCAAGTGTACGCGTTGCCATGATGGATGGTACGTTACAACCGAAGCCGACAATTAACGGTACAAATGCTTTGCCGGGAAGCCCCAGTTTGCGCATAAAGCGATCCATAACAAAAGCTGCGCGCGCCATATAGCCGGAGTCTTCTAGAATCGATAGGCAAAAATACAGTGTGGCGATGATGGGGATGAACGTCGCTACGACTTGAATGCCGCCGCCTAGACCATCCGCAAGTAACACTTGAAACCATGTTGGGAAATCTAGGTTTTGAAGTAGGATTTTGAAGCCATCAACAAATAGTGCGCCTGCGGTAATATCAAAAAAGTCTATTAATGCGCCACCAAAATTAATGGTGACACTGAACATTAAATAAATCGCGAAAAAGAAGACGGGTAAACCCAAATAATCGTTAAGAACGACGCTATCAACTCGATCTGACCAAGTTTGCTGCGTGCTCTTATTAAAGGTCACAACGTTTGCGGTTAATTGATGAGCAAATTCGTATCGGCTGGCAGCAATTAGCGTATCAGCATCTTCATCCGTTTCATTCTTAATGTTTTTTTGAAGCTGCTGGCAAAGCTCTTTCGTTTTATCGGTGGTTGAGGGTGAGAAATAATTTTCTAAACACTGCAATGCATGCCATCGTTGAATAAATAACGAATGTTGAGTGTCCTTTAGTGTTGGAATAATGTCATCAATGGCTGATTTAATGATGGCTGGAAAATTAATGTCTAAATGATGGTTTGAGCCGTTTACTACGACGCTCAAGAGATTGTTAAGCAGTACATCAGTGCCTTGATTTTGACGGGCCATCGTTGGGATAACGGGTATATTTAACTGGTCACAAAGCGCGCCAAGGTCGATATCCATCCCTCTGCTTTTAGCAACGTCCATCATATTGAGTGCTAATACCGCCGGAATGCCTGTTTCAAGTAGTTGACTGGTAAGGAATAAACTACGTTCAAGGTTTGCTGCGTCTGCAACTATTAATAATGCATCTGCTTCGCCAGATAAAATGTATTGCCGAGCGATTTGTTCATCAAGTGCTTCGCGGTCGCTATCAAGGGCGTAAATACCGGGCAGATCGACTAATACTAATTCTTGGTTGTTGTGCTTAGTTAGGCCTTCACGTCGTTCAACGGTAACGCCAGGCCAGTTCCCCGTTTTTTGTTTAATGCCAGTAATGGAATTAAATAAAGTTGATTTACCGCAGTTCGGGTTGCCAATAACCGCAATGATCGGTTTTTTGTTCGACAAATTCAATGGTTCAGCGGTGTCGCAACATTGCTTAGTCATAGTGCTTCAATTAACACTTGTTGTGCGAGCGCTTCATTCAGAGCAATTCGTGCATTGCCAATGCCAACCACCAGTCCGCCTTTTCTTCGTTGTGTTACCTGTAGAGGCATTAATGTTGAGAACCCAAGTACTAGGAGTTTCTTTTTAAGTTTTTGGTCCATGCTCTTTTTGCACAGCATCACTTTTTCACCAATTTTAATATCAGCTAAGGAAAGAGTGGTAGGGGTTGTACTTGACATGAGTTCTTAAATGCAAATGATAATGATTCCCATTCTAGTCTATAGAATGAACATGTCAAGGAATGCGGGGTTAGGCAATTGATTTATTAAGAGGTTTTATGACATATATCACGTAAATAATAACCAGCCAAGTGAGCCAGGAAAAGCTAAGCCAGCCAATAATACCGTCATATTGACCAGTTAAGAATGTCCAATTGGACAGTTTGTTATCATCACTCAGTTCTTTATACAGTTTGATAAGTAAAACCCAGCTGGCATGAAGGCCAATGCAAAAAGTAAGGGAGTTAGTTTTAAGTCGAACGAGAGCGAGTAAAATACCGACAGAAAATAGCGCCAAGAAATCGTCTAGTTGAGCGTTACCGAGGCCATAAAAGGCATTAATAATCACATCAAAACCACTGCTGAAGGTTAGTGCGCTCTGGTCGATGTGCTTAAACGGCTTAATAAAGTGCAAAATTGCGTAGAAGAAACTACTGATAACGACGGCGCTGAAGGAGTTATGCCACAACTCAGCAAGTTTAAAGAACAGCCCTCTGAATAGGGTTTCTTCGATGAGTGCAATTAACAGACCTGCCAGCAACGCTTTTAGGAGAATAGAGCTGGTTAGCGCTTTACCTGCGTCGATAACCCTTATTTCGAGAAAAAAGAGCATCGAAATAACGACGGACAGAATAAGAAGGCCAAAAATAAAACCTATGCTGATCTGTTTTAACGTGAGCCCAAATGGCTTGTTATAACCAATTGATAGCATTGATAAATCAAATAATTTGAAGCAAGGGATGATGCCTAATACCAGAAACAACAGTGCGCCACGAGTCACCCAGCTTTCAAAGCGATAGGTTTCGTTGCCCACCATTTGAAATAAAGGGTAGGCGATTAATGCAGCCAAAAGTGAGGCAGCTAAGAAGTAAAGGATAAAAAAAACAGGCGCTTTCATATTTTTATTCTGTTTCGGATATATTCGACAGAAAAGGGGTGCAAAAATGTTTAAAGAGAAGGTATGATACCGCACATTATTACCAACCAAAATGCGAAAGTGGCGGAATTGGTAGACGCGCTGGTTTTAGGTACCAGTATCGTAAGATGTGGGAGTTCGAGTCTCCCCTTTCGCACCATCCTATAAATAAAGCCCATAAACTAATCATTAGAGAATAATTATGCAGGTTTCTGTTGAATCTATTTCTGACATTAAGAAAACTATCACCATCGTTGTGCCACAAGAAGAAGTGGATACAGCTATAAATAAGCGTTACGACGAAGTTAAGCGTAATGCACGTATTGACGGCTTCAGACCTGGCAAGGTTCCGATGAGCGTTATTAAGAAAAAATTTGGTGCTAGCGTTAAGGCAGAGGCGCTGTCTGAGTTAACACAGAGTTTCTTTTATAAAGCGATTATGGAAGAAAAAATAAACCCTGTGAGCACGCCGGTTATTACACCAAACGATGATGCAAAAGAAGGTTACGAGTTTTCTGCAAGTTTTGAAGTCTACCCAGAAATCACGATCAACCCCGTTGAAGATTTAAAATTAAATACACCCATAGCTGAAATCGCAGAATCTGATGTAGACGATATGATTGAGAAGTTAAGAACGCAAAAATCTAGCTGGAAAGAAGTAAAGACGAAAGCTAAAGAAGGCAATCAAGTAACGATAAGCTTTGAAGGCGTAGTAGGTGACAAGCCTATCTCTGACGATCCGATTAAAGAATTTCCAGTAATTATTGGTTCTAAAAACATGATTCCCGGCTTTGAAGATAACTTAAAAGGTGCTAAAGCAGGCGAAAAGTTAAGCTTTGAAGTGACCTTCCCGGAAGATTACCAGCAAGCAGACTTCGCAGGTAAAGCAGGCAAGTTTGACGTAGAAGTTGATAAAGTAGAAAAAAGCGAGTTGCCAGAAGTTAACGAAGAATTCATTAAAGAATTTGGCATAGACAGCGGTGAGATGACTGATTTCAGAACAGACTTAACTAAAAGTATGACGTCTGAATTGGGCCGTAGCTTAGCCGCAAAAAGAAAAGAAATTGTGATGGACGCGATCGTTGAAAATAACGATGTGTCAATCCCTGATGCGTTGGTTGATAATGAAATCAAACAAATGATTTCATCGTTAAATGAAAAAGCAGCTCAAGCAGGTCAGCCTACCCAACCTGATTTACCAAAAGAGTTATTTGAAAACCAAGCGAAAAAACGAGTTAAATTAGGCTTATTATTGCAAGAAGTTATTAAACAAAATGACCTTAAGGCCGATACAGATAAAGTACAGGCACGTATTGAAGAGTTTGCGCAAACCTATCAATCACCAGAAGAGGTGATTAACTGGTATAACAGCAACCCAGCAGAGCGTAACAAGATTGAAGGCATTGTTTTAGAAGATCAATTAGTTGATTGGGTGCTAGAAAAAGCAGATGTGACCGAGACGTCGCTTAGTTTTGAAGAGCTTATGGCGCCAGCTCAACCAGTAGTTTAGTTTAATAC
>JAESRY010000066.1 GCA_016764415.1 Cycloclasticus sp.
CTTGTTCGCTCATTGCTTGAACCTGTCCCCATTTGAGAGCAACTTTTAAATCAATGGAGATGATCCTGCCTTCAAAACGTTGTTTTAAATCATCTTCAAGCCACAGTTTTAACCGTTTCTTTTTTGAGCCATCCGCTAACTTTTCTATACCTTTTTCAATTTCCCCGAAAGTCAAAACACTGATGTAGAGTTTGCTTTCATCAATACTTGAAAGCCAAGTAATAACCTTGTCATTAGGAACTGGTTTCACAAGCTCGGATATAACGCAGGTATCAAGCAAATACTTCATAGCTCAATATCTCTTGGTAACTCAGTGCTACGAGACAAGTCTAAATCAGTATCTACCAAAGGGGAGCGTCTAAAAAAACCAACAAGGTTGGTGTCAGGGGTTGTCATTTTTTTGTAGTCATCAAAAGAAATAATGACCACAGCATTTTGACCTCGTTTCGTTACAATTTGAGGTTTATTATTCATGGCTCTATCTACCAACTGGCTGAATTTACTCTTTGCATCTTGTAATTGCCACGTGTTATTTTCCATTGCTTATCTCCATAAAGACTAGTCTGACTAGTATATTAAGCCTAGAGGGGTGGTTTGTCTATACAATGCTAACTTAACGGAATTTTCCTTTTGCCTGCCTTTGAAGTTTAAATTATCACTTGCAGTTACTAAAAATGTTTCCGCCTTATTATGATCGGTCTCCCCGTTAGTTGATGTCAAAAGGATGATGGGCAAAAGGCAAGACTCGATACCTTCTTACTTTATTTTCATTTGGACGGAATAATACTTTCATTTGGACGAAACATTGCTTACACTTGGACGAATACTTTATCCCTCCCTTGGCAGGTAAAAAACGTCATAACATGAATAACGTACGCTACCACCGGTTCACTGAGCACATATTATTAGAGGCACTCCAAGATACGCCCGTGGTGCTGATTCATGGCGCACGTCAATGCGGTAAAACAACGCTTGCCCAAGCGATTGGTAATGAATTAGGTTATCACTATATTAGTTTCGACGATAACAACCAACTCCAAGCGGCTAAGGCTGACCCAATTGGTTTTATTGAAGGACTGCCCGAGCTAACAATTCTTGATGAAATACAGCGCACTCCAGAGCTCTTCACTGCAATCAAAGCCAGTGTCGATCAGCACCGCAAGCCAGGCCGGTTTATTCTGACGGGCTCTGCTAACGTATTATTGCTTCCTAAATTGGCGGGTAGAATGGAAATTATTCATCTTCGACCGCTTGCGCAAAGTGAAATTGCAGGACAAAAACCCACGTTCCTCCAGCAACTTTTTAGTGCCGATACGGGTTTAAATTCCAATAAAAACAATTACCCACGTTTAGGTGACGCAATAGCAGAGTTAATATGCGCAGGTGGATACCCCGCCGCCATTGCACGTAGCAAGGCAAAACGACGCAACGCCTGGTACCGTGATTACATCACGACCATTATCCAGCGCGACGTGCAGGACATTGCCAGTATTCGTAACCTCGATATTCTGCCAAAGCTACTGGCCTTAGCTGCCAGTCAAACTGCACGCTTATTTAACGCAGCTGACTTGGCCTCACCGTTTTCTATCAGCCGCCCCACGATTCGCGAATATTTGGCATTGCTGGAGAAGATATTCTTAATCGAACAGTTGCAACCTTGGCATAGCAACCGATTAAGTCGTTTAATTAAAACTCCAAAAATGCATTTGTCAGATACTGGCTTAGCGTGTTCTTTGTTAGGCATAAGCAGCCAGTCTCTTTGGAAAGATAAAACGTTGCTCGGTCAGCTACTGGAAACTTTTATTTATCAAGAATTACGAAAGCACGCAGACTGGGAAGACGAAGACCTAAAGTTTTACCACTTTCGCAATAAAGACAAAGTAGAAGTAGACATTATTATCGAGAAAAATCGTCAGTTGGCTGGCATAGAAATTAAAGCTGCGGCAACCGTTACGCTACAAGATTTTAAAGGCCTAACTAAACTAAAAGAAGCCTGTGGCGAAAAGTTTGTAGCAGGTGTCGTATTTTATGATGGTAAGAGCATCTTATCGTTCGGTGAGAAATTATTTGCCGTGCCGATTTCCGTATTAACACCCACATAGCGATCATTCAATAATAGTCGCTCAATCGATTGCATCAACGACAACGTCGTGACCAAATCGTCATCAGCAATGTAAAGGTGTTGCTCTAGTTGTTCGCTTAGTTGTTTGAATGGGTTTGTCATGGTGCTTACTCTTAAATCAGTGGAATTATCTTAGGAATAATTCTTAAGTAATGCAAATGGTTAGTGACAATTGATGATATTTACAAAGAATATGGTTTGTCGCTGCCGCGGGGCATTCATTTCTTTTGTATGCCCAGCACCTAAAGGTATAAGGCTCATTGTTGCGGATAAAATACTTCCGCAAATTCGACTAAAAGTGCCCAAGGCATAAGTCTCATTAGTACGGATTATAAAACATCCGTAATTCGACTAAAACGAACCAAAGAAAAGGGAGCCCAAATCGCAGAATTTCGAATAATTTCGGGTGTACGCTAAACTCGCTGTGCTCAGACAACGCGCACACTTATCCGAAATGATTCAACATTCTAAGCGCGATAAAGGGAAATGTAGTGCGTCAGGTGAATTCACCTTATGTGTTAACGGAAGACCTGCCCCGCTTCTTTTGCCGTAACCTTGATGCGTAAATAGGTAAAAGGCAAGACCAGACATCCCCATCGCTAAATGTATCCGTTGAACTAAGGGAGCTTCAATCTGCCTCTAAGTACTCTTTATTACTTAAGCGTTAATACTGCTATCGTTAAAAGCCGGCCTACAGTACAATATATCATTTATGATAATGATGAATTTTAAGTATGAATAAAAATTGGAACCTTTACGCAAAAAAAGCACTTAAGTTAGTATTAAAAAACAATAACTTAACAACCTCGGAGTTAGCTGAGCGATTCATAGAAAGCGGCATTACCGAAACGAAAGCAAGTATTGATAATAAAATCTCAAGAGGGACATTTAGTGCGTCATTTTTATATCAATGTTTATACCATCTAAATAACCAAAATTTTAATTCAGATGAGAGTTTAAAATTGACTGGGGTTTTAGCGTTACCAATAAAGGAAGGGAGGCAATTTTTCTCACAAGATAAGAATATCGGATTTATCAGGCCACAAGGTAGTAAGGTAAATCATTTGAAAGATAATAAAGTTATAAGCCTGTTTACAGGAACAGGTGGTTTTGACATAGGACTGGAGCAAGCAGGGTTTTCAACTGTAGCATGTGTTGAAATTGATGAGCATTGTCGTGAAACACTACGACACAACAAACCAGAATGGGTCTTGCTAGACAAAGGTGATGACCGTATGCCCGGTGATATAAGAAAAATCACTAGTAAAGAAATCTTAAAGGCGGCCAAATTAAAAAAAGGAGAAGCTGCGCTTGTTGTGGGAGGGGCCCCTTGCCAACCATTCAGTAATATTGGGCTAAAAAAAGGGAAATATGACAGAAAAAATGGAGACTTATTTCTTGAATTTGTTCGCGTAATAAAAGGTACAGCACCGAAAGCATTTATCTTTGAAAACGTAACAGGAATCACTCAGGCTAAACATGCTGAAGTTATTAGCTACATGCAGGAGAGATTTTCTGATATTGGATACAAAATTTCATATTCAATTATTAATGCAGCTGATTATGGTGTTCCTCAGAAACGACTGCGTTTTATAATCTTGGGTTTAAAAGGCACCGAAGCACCATTGTTCCCTATGCCGACCCATTCAAAGGATCTTAAGAGGTGGTCTTTATTTGTTGATTCATTAAACCAGCCACCTGATTATCTCCCTACAGTTTGGAAATCTGTAGGTCAGGCATTTGAAGAGCTCCCCGATAATTATAAAGAACGCTCCGATTATAAACAGATGAATGTTTCTGAGTTAATAAGAAACAGAATGGAATTAATAGGCCCAGGCGAGAATTTTAAAGTGTTGCCTATGCATATGAGACCTGATTGCTGGAAAAGTGGGAAGCACTTAGGCCATGACACTTTTGGGCGGCTTAAAAGTAATGAGCCGTCTGTCACTATTAGAACAGCAGCATACAACCCGACTAAAGGAAAATATATACACCCCACAGAGAACAGGGGTCTTGACCTAATTGAAATGAGCGTACTTCAAAGCTTCCCCTTAACTTGGGAATTCAAGTGTGCTAAAAATAAACCAATTACTTTAAAAAGTGGTGGCGCACAAATTGGAAACGCAGTTCCGCCCTTACTTGCAAAAGCTCTTGGCGGCGCTCTTTATGTCCAGCTTAGTCATTTAGAATAATGGAAAACATTTCATTTGCTTTGTTGAGGCAATTTACTTGAAACACTTCATCAACAGCTGCTTGAGGTAATGTATTTACTGTAATGATGGAATGTGTTGCGACAGTTCTTAATGCATTTCTATCCGGGTCTTTTATTACAGTAGCTGCCGCATAATACCTCAATCCTTTGGGAGTTAAAATCCATTGGCGTGTTTGAAGGTGAGCGTAAATTGCTTTCATTAAACTGCCTTCATGTGCTATCTGTAAACGTCTATCAGGCCGAAGTGAAGTTTTAACAGAAAGATATCCAACAATATCATCAAAAGAACATTTATTAATAAAATGTTTGTATATGGATTCAAGCTTGGGAACTAAATTTTCATCGGTATTCTCTATAGATTGTAGAAAACCTATGTCGACATCAGTTTTTTGGATATCAATAATTACAAAATCAGGGTTTGATGTGACAAATTGAACCTCAGCCGACTCTTTAACTTTTTCCTTTAGATCAAGGATTATATTTTGAATGTCGGGTTTATATAAGCTGCTCACATCAAAGCGAGTTACATTTGGAAGCAGCAGTGCAATATGCTTTGTGTTATTCGAAAGGTGATGATTCAAAGCAGTAATGGCTAAAAGCCATTCATACCAATCACCATGTGAGTTAGCTAATGCTCCAGTTGTGACTGTCGGTAAGGCACAAAAGGTGGAAGAGTTTTTTTGAAGAGAAAGGATATTCTCGTCCATTTGTTTTAAAAAACTTGTAATTAACATGCCTTTTTGAGAAAAAATATACTTACTATATTTACAAAACGCTTTGGCCTTATTAATGCCTACATTGCCATTACTTTTAATATATAAAATACTCATTTATTCATCACGCGAATTACAGTCAAATTGATATAAAGGTATTCTAATGTGGTAGAAGCATTAGCATACCTAAGAGAAGGCGAACACGAACACATATATCCGTAGATAAGGCAACAAATAGTCCTCAGTTTAATCATTATCCCTAAGTTTATGTTTTAAAGGTGAATTCAAGTTGCAAGTGCAACAGTCTTGGTTTTAAAAAGACGCCTCGTGAGGCGTTCTAAAATTTAAACATTTTCTGGGTCTGCTATTGAGTTTTTCAACAACATCGGCAA
>JAESRY010000162.1 GCA_016764415.1 Cycloclasticus sp.
GCACATTATTTTTGGATGAAATTGGCGATATGCCAATGCAAATGCAGGTTAAATTGTTGCGAGTTCTACAAGAAAAAGTGTTTGAGCGTGTGGGTAGCAATAAACCGATTCAGTGTGATGTTCGTGTGTTGGCCGCTACTCACCGAAACCTTGCAGATGAAATTGAAAAAGGAAATTTCCGTGAAGATTTATTTTATAGATTGGATGTGTTCCCGATAACAATAGGACCGTTAAGAGATCGTGCGGAAGATATCCCTATGCTTATCAGTGAATTAGTTCAGCGGATTGAAAAAGATAAAAAAGGCTCCGTACGTTTTACTTCGGCCGCACTAATGGTGTTGTGTCAGCACGATTGGCCAGGTAATGTTAGAGAGTTGGCGAATATGGTGGAAAGGCTGGCTATTATTCATGCTTACGGCGTAGTAGATGTTAAAGATTTGCCGGATAAATTCCAAAAGTATGCGGATACACCGCTCGCTATTCAAGTGAGTTTTCCTGAAGAACTGGATTTATTTGGTGATAATACTGCTTTGGTTAGTGATGCTCCTTTAGCTGGATCAAACAATGTTGCTGCGGGTATTTTGCCAGAACAAGGTATTGATCTTAAGGAGCACCTAAATAACCTCGAGTATTCGCTAATTCAGCAAGCGTTGGATGATTCGAATAACGTGGTAGCGCATGCAGCTAAAAAGCTTAATATGCGCCGTACAACGTTAGTTGAAAAAATGCGTAAACATGATATTCAACGCGCCGATTAAGCGCCCATTATTTGACGTTAAAATATTTTTAATTCCTAACTGACTGTTTTAAAAGAATAAAATAAACTGGCACGTTTTTGGCATTATCTGTAATACATTAATTATGTTTACAGACTATGAGCTTACTTGCCACAACTGAAACCTTTCAAACCAATAAGCCGCTTGAAGAGGCATTTCTTGCCTTTAATCAAATTTCGCAGCACCTTACGGATTCTTATCAGCAACTAGAAAAACGGGTTGTAACGCTTAGCGATGAATTAGCCAGAACACATTCAGAGCGGATTAGACACCTGTCTGAAAAAGAAACGCTAGCGAAACAGCTTGAAGGCCTTATCGAAGTGATGCCTGGTGCATTGATTGTTCTAGATGAGCAGCAACAGATTATAAAAGCGAATGCGTGCGCTCGTACTTGGTTAGCGGATGACATTGTTGGGCTTAATTGGCAAGCAGTGAGTGAAGACCGTTTAACTAGCGATGAATTACTGAGTAACCAGTGCACATTGAAGAATGGTCGGGTGGTTACCGTGTCTAAAACAACGCTAATGGGTGAATCTGGCGACGTTGTTTTGTTGAGCGACATTACACAACAACAAATCCTTCAACAGCAACTTGAACATAAAAAGAAACTTGCTGAAATGGGTGAGTTTTCTGCAAGTTTGGCACACCAAATACGTACGCCTCTTGCGTCAGCATTACTCTATGCATCTCAGCTCAATAGTGATGCGTTACCGGAGGAATCCAGAGAAAAATTTTCGAATAAGCTTCTTGAGAGGTTAAGAATGTTGAATTCCCTTGTGACAGATATGTTGCGCTATTCACGTAGCGGCCAGTTTATAAAAGCACCGGTTAATATCTCAGGTTTTATTGATCGTCTGTCTCGGCTATATCAAGAAAAAACAGTCAGTTTTGAAACAAATTCAATCTCATCAATTACGGTCGATATCAGTGAAGAAGCGCTTGCCGGAGCTGTCAGCAATCTAATCGATAATGCGCTTGATGCTATTGGTTATGACGCCAGTGTTGAGTGTGTGATTGAGCTGAGTAATAACAATGAATTAATTATCAAAGTTAAAGACGAAGGCGTTGGCCTAACGCTTGAACAACAAAATCGAATTTTTGAGCCTTTTTATTCAAGTAAAGCAAACGGCACCGGCCTTGGCTTGGCAGTAGTTAATGAAGTGGTCAGCGCGCATAAAGGCTCAGTTGAGTGTCAATCCAAAATAGGTGTGGGTACGACGATGGTATTAACGTTACCGGTTGTTATCTCAGCATCAAAAAACATGAACAGGGAGTAATTTATCGTGATGAAGGAAGTAGACGTACTAATTGTTGAAGATGACATGCCTTTGCAAGAGGCAATAAATGATGCCTTGATAAGTTATGGTTATTCAACACGTTGTGTAAATAACGGTGTTGAGGCATTAAATGCATTAGAAGATGTTCGTGCGCGGCTGGTGATTAGTGATGTTCAAATGAAGCAGATGGGCGGCATTGAACTATTGAATAAATTAAAGGCCCGGTTCCCCAGCTTACCTGTTTTATTAATGACCGCTCATGCGACAGTCGAAAAAGCGGTTAAGGCGATTCAGTCGGGTGCTGCTGATTATTTGACCAAGCCATTTGAAGTAGATGCTCTTATTGTAAATGTTGAACAAACAATAGCACCTGAAGCAACGAGTTTTGGTGAGTTACCCAGTAATGACAGTAGCATGCAAGATATTGTTGCGCTTGCGGGTCGAGTTGCAAAGAGCGAAGCGACGGTATTAATTCAAGGTGAAAGCGGTACAGGCAAGGAAGTATTAGCACGGTTTATTCATAAAAACTCGGGCAGAAGCAAAAAACCATTTGTAGCTATAAATTGCGCCGCTATTCCAGAAAACATGCTTGAAGCAATGCTATTCGGTTATGAAAAAGGTGCGTTTACAGGCGCATATCAATCATCGCCGGGTAAGTTCGAACAAGCGCAAGGCGGCACTATTTTGTTAGATGAAGTGTCAGAAATGAATATTCTGTTGCAAGCAAAACTGTTACGCGTTCTTCAAGAAAAAGAAGTCGAACGGCTAGGCGGTAGAAAGACAATCTCGTTAGACGTGCGAGTGCTTGCGACGACCAATAGAAATTTACATGATTTTGTGAGTGAGGGTAAATTCAGAGAGGATTTGCTGTACCGAATTAATGTTTTTCCTATCACCATTCCTCCTTTGCGAGAACGTAAATCTGATATTTTAGCATTAGCAAAAACGATGATTACTCGCTATTACAACGGCGAAAAATCAGCGCCTAAGTTATCGGCGGGTGCGATTAAATTATTGGAGAAACATTGTTGGAAAGGCAATGTTCGTGAGCTCGAAAATGTTATCCAACGCGCTTTGATTATGGCATCTAGTTCAATTATTGGTGAGGATGATTTGATATTTGAATTAGGTGAGACAGTACGAGCTCAAGCACCACTGAGTGAAGCTAATATCGATAGTGGATTGAATCAAGGCGTTAAGGCGGTTGAAGACAAGTTGATTATTGAGACCCTTGTGGACTCTAACGGCAGTAGAAAAAATACAGCAGAGCGACTAGGTATTAGTGCTCGAACCTTGCGTTACAAAATTGCGCGTATGCGTGATTCAGGCATAGAAATACCCGTTTAATTGTTTATCCAGATCAGCAGAGCTAACGAAATAAAGGAACTATTATGAGTAATATGCAAATCAATAACGTGTTGGCGCAAATGCGTGCAATGTCAGCCCAAGCTACGAATTCAGTAGTAGAAACGAAACCGACTAATTTGTCAGATTTTTCAACGATGTTAAGCCAATCAATTGAAGCGGTTAATAAAACGCAAAAGCAAGCAGGTGCTTTATCAACAGCGTTTACAAAAGGTGAAACAGATGCCAGTTTGGCTGAGGTGATGGTGTCTTTACAAAAAGCCAACTTGTCATTTCAAACGGTTTTACAAACTAGAAATAAATTAGTTGATGCGTATAAAGATGTTATGCGCATGACGATGTAACGATTAGTGCAAACGTTCAAATAAAATAAAACGATTATAGGTTCAATATTATGGCAACTCCCGCAGAACAAGCAACGATGCAAATGCAGATCCCGCAAGGCAATTTGATGATGCGTCAACTCGGCATAATGATAGCGCTTGCGGTGAGCGTTGCGCTAGGTGTGGCGGTGGTTTTATGGTCGCAAACGCCAAATTACAGCATGCTTTACAGTAACTTGGCTGACCGTGAATTGAGTGCTGTGGTGTCGGGACTGCAACAATCAGGCGTTGAATATAAATTAGAGGCAGGTTCGGGTGCTATTTTGGTCCCGTCATCGAAAGTTGATGAGTTACGTATAAAGCTAGCAGGTTTAGGCTTGCCTCGTGGTGGTGGGCAAGGTTTCGAATTACTTGAAAAAGATACCGGTTTCGGTGCCAGTCACTCGATTGAAAAAGTTCGTATTCAGCGTGCATTAGAAGGTGAAATTGCACGATCAATTACGACCATTCAAAGTATTCGATCAGCCCGTGTTTTGCTGGCTATTCCAAAGCAGTCTATTTTTCTAAGGCACAGAAAAAAACCGAGCGCTTCAGTTGTTGTTGATATGTATCGAGGGCGAACATTGAAAAAATCGGATGTGGCTTCAATTCTACATTTAGTTTCATCAGCTGTGCCGCAGTTAGATGTATCTCAAGTGACGGTAGTGGATCAAAGAGGTACGTTATTGAGCTCAAAAAAGTCTAACGATGCTATCTCAATGACCAATAATCAATTTGAATTTAAACAAGGTGTTGAAGAACATCTTATTGGCCGAATAGAGAGTATTTTATCGCCTATTGTTGGAGTGGGTTCAATCAGAGCAACTGCATCGGTGGATGTGGATTTTACGGTTACAGAGCAAACGCAAGAACAATACAATCCTGATTTGTCAGCATTAAGAAGTGAACAAGTGACCGAGGAGCAAAGTAGCTTAGCGGGTGCGCAAGGAGTGCCGGGTGCGTTATCTAATCAGCCTCCTATTGCAGGTGTTGCGCCAGAAGTGGCAACTGGCAGCGAGGGTGGAAGCCAGGCAGCTGCATCGATGAACGTAAATAAAAGAGCGATAAAAAATTACGAGTTAGATAAGAAAATCAGCCATACAAAATTATCAACGGGGCAATTAAAGCGCGTAACTGTTGCGGTGGTTATTGATAACAAACAAGGGGCAGCAGGTGCAGATGGAACGAGTACTTCAGAACCTTATAGCGCTGAAGACATTGCTAAATTTACGAGTATTGTAAAAGAAGCTATCGGCTTTAATGAGTTAAGAGGCGATAGTGTAACGGTGACTAATTTGGCCTTTATTAAACCGGCAATACCAGAGGCCTTGCCTGAAATACCACTTTGGGAGCAGGCGTGGGTACTGGATATAGCCAAGCAAGCAGTGGGTGGTATTTTTGCTTTAATCTTAATATTTGTTGTCTTAAAACCGACGATTAAGAGCTTATTAGAAAAACCTGCTGTTGCAATGATGCCAGCAGAGGCACAAGGTATGGTGGCGGGTCCCGATGGCATGATGGTGCCTGGACAAATGGCTCAGGCTGGCGGCGCACAATTAGCGCTTGAGTCGGACGAAGAGTTGATGTTGTTAGAAGCGCCAAAAAGTTATGAGCAACGCCTAGAAATGGCGCAAAAGATAGCCGGTGAAGA
>JAESRY010000067.1 GCA_016764415.1 Cycloclasticus sp.
GGGCTTCAAATGGTGGTCATGGGTGGACTTGAACCACCGACCCCGGCATTATGAATGCCGTGCTCTAACCAGCTGAGCTACATGACCATACGTTGAAGACCGCGAATTTTCGGTGTTTCGGGTCGTTTTGTCAAGGTTTGCACCGAACAGATGCGTTAAATATTTAACTTTTTTAGACGTTAAACCTGAAATGCGTGACATCACCGTCTTGCATGATGTATTCCTTGCCTTGCACGCCAAGCTTACCTGCTTCTTTTGCGCCTTGTTCACCGCTGTATTCAATAAAATCGTCGTAAGCGATAATTTCCGCACGAATAAAGCCTTTCTCAAAATCAGTATGAATAACACCTGCTGCTTGTGGTGCGGTAGCGCCCTGCTTCACTGTCCACGCTCTTACTTCTTTTACACCGGCTGTAAAATACGTTTGTAATTTAAGCAGATGATAACCCGCTCTAATCACCCGGTTTAAGCCTGGCTCAGTTAAACCCATTTCTTCTAAGAACTCAGCTCGCTCGTCTTCTTCCAGTTGGATAATCTCAGCTTCTAAGGCCGCACACACGGCAACAACTTCTGAGCTTTCTTCTTTCGCCAATTTGCTCACAATATCTAAATACGGATTGTTTTCAAAACCATCTTCTTGAACGTTTGCAATGTACAACATAGGCTTCAAGGTGAGTAATTGGAGGTCGAACAATGACGTTAATTCATCATCATTTAGACTCAGTGTTCTTAAGGTAATATCTGTGTCTAAATGCGCCAGTGATTTTTCCACCAATGCCTTGCGCTTTAACTCATCTTTATTACCCGATTTTGATGCTTTAGTCGCTTTGATTAACGCCTTATCCAACGATGCCATATCCGCCAATGCCAACTCCGTTTGAATCACTTCAATATCGGCTAACGGATCAATTTTTCCGGCCACATGAATCACGTCATCATCTTCAAAACAACGCACCACATGAGCAATAGCATCAGATTCGCGAATATTGGCTAAAAACTGATTACCTAAGCCTTCGCCCTTTGAGGCACCCGCCACTAAACCTGCAATGTCTACAAATTCAAAGGTTGTGGGTAATACGCGCTCTGGCTTAACGATCTTGGCTAGTTTATCCAGCCGCACATCGGGCACAGGCACAATGCCAGTATTCGGCTCAATGGTACAAAATGGATAATTTTCCGCCGCTATCGTTGCGTTGGTTAATGCATTGAAAAGGGTTGATTTACCCACATTTGGCAATCCAACAATTCCGCAATTTAAAGCCATAATTCATCTCTTCGTGATTCTGTAAAGGCGGTAATTATACGTTATGCGCTCAAATACTTAAAAACTATCTAAGTGATATTGGCCAATGCATGGCGTATAAGTCTACAGTCGAGTAAAATGTACCGTTTATTATCAACAAAAATTAATAGGTAAGTAGATGAAAAATTACAAAATTGCCGTGATGGCTGGCGACGGCATTGGCCCAGAAATTATGCAAGAGGCTCTTAAGGTTTTAAAACTCGTTGAAGAACGTAATGATGTAACGTTTGAGTTAATACCTGCTTTGTTTGGCGCGTGTGCTTATTTTGAAACTGGCGATGCCTTTCCTCAAGCAACTAAAGATATTTGCGACGCAGCTGATGCAATCATTAAAGGCCCGATTGGTTTAAGCCATGAAGAATCTAAAAAAATTCCTATTGATAAGCAACCTGAGCGTGGTGCATTGCTACCCATGCGTAAGCGTTACAACACTTACGCTAACTACCGGCCTGTTTCATTGCCACAAAGCCTAGCTCATTTCTCACCGCTTAAGCCCGAAATTATTGGTGATGGTATCGATATGATTATGGTTCGTGAATTGGTCGGCGGCCTGTATTTTGGTGAAAAAGAAGTCGGTGTAAATGACCAAGGCTTACGTTATGTTAAAGAGACATTGGAATACGACGAAGCTCAAATTTGCCAAATTATGCACCATGCTTTTAAACTGGCTAGCAGCCGTAAAAAAGTGTTACACAACATTCATAAAAGTAATGTGTTGAAGTCATCCGTGCTTTGGAATGAAGTAATGGAAGAAGTGGCGACTGAATATCCAGAGGTTAAAGTGATTAGCATTCTTGTTGACGCCGCTGCCACCTTGCTTTGCCTGAATCCTACACAGTTTGACGTGATGGTAATGGAAAACATGTTTGGCGACATTCTAAGCGACCAAGGTGGCGGTATTTTAGGTTCACTTGGCTTAATGCCTTCTGCTTGTTTGGGCGATGAAAAGGCTTATTACGAGCCATCACATGGTTCAGCCCCAGACATTGCCGGTAAAAACATGGCTAACCCCTATTCGATGATTGGCTCTGTTGCGATGATGCTTGAATACAGCTTTGACATGGCCGACGAAGCTAAAAATGTTTGGGCAGCGATGCAAGGCGTGTTCGCTGATGGTTATTCAACGGCTGACTTATCTAAATCTGGTTCTGGCGTTAATATGATTAGCACCGTTGAATTTGGTGATAAGGTTGTTGAAAAACTACGCGCAATGCCTACTGTTTAGTTTAGTACTGTAAATACAAAAAAGGCTTACTTTTCAGTAAGCCTTTTTTTATATCCGGAGAATACTAATCAAACCTTTTCATGCAACTGAATATTAATCATTCTAAGTGCCGCCGAAATAGACGCAAACACTTGGTTGGAGTGCACGCCTCGCGTTTTTCGTTTTTTAGTATCGCTAGCCCAAGTGATAACACATTCAGTTAAAGCACTGGTGTGCCCACCTTTAGGAATTCTTACTTCGTAGTCTGCTAATTCTGGCAACACAACACCATAATCTACCAACACAACATTAACCGCATTGATAAAGGCATCAAAACCGCCGTTACCCGTACCTGTTGACTCGTGCTCTTTACCCTTAACGTTAACACTTATCGTCGCTACGGACGATTCATCCAAACGACTGGTGATAGAACAGTCTAGCAGCTTAATGTGTTTATAACTTTCGCTTTCCAACACATCCGCAATGATAAACGGCAAATCTTCGGTGGTAATGGTTTGCTTGGAATCACCCAAACGTACGATACGCTGTAATACTTTTTTCTGATTTTCTTCAGACAAAGTAATACCTAGACGTTCTAAGTTTTTACTCAGCGAGGCTTTGCCACTCATTTTTCCTAACGCATAACTGCGTATTCTAGAAAAACGTTCTGGACTTAATTTACTTTCGTACAGACCGCCTTTTTTATCGCCATCGGCATGAATACCCGCTGTTTGGGTGAATACATCTTCACCAATAACAGGCGCATTTGCTGCGACCCATTTGCCGGAAAAGTTTTCGACCATATTGCTCAAACGAACGATATTACTTTCATCAATGGATAATTCCATACCCATTTTATCACGCAGCACCACGGTCACTTCCGACACAGATGCATTTCCCGCGCGTTCGCCAAGGCAGTTAACGGTACAGTGAATCGCACTAATGCCAGCACGTACTGCCGCCATAATATTAGCTGTACCTAGACCGTAATCATTATGTGGATGGAAATCGAACTGCACATCAGGGTATCGCTCGCACATATCACTCAGTGCATCAAATACTTCTTCTGGTGACATAACGCCCAACGTATCGGGCAGCATAAAGTGGTCAATGCCCGAGTCTTTGATACTGTCCATAAAGGCGAATACATACTCTGGGCTGTCGGCATAACCATTTGACCAATCCTCTAAATACACATTAACCTTTAAACCTTGTTCTAAGGCGTAATTAACGGTGTTTAACACTTGTTCGACGTGTTGCTCTAGGGTTTTACCCAATTGTTCACGACAGTGCTTTTCGCTGCCTTTGGTTAGCAGGTTAATGACTCTGCCATTCGCCGCCACAATCCAATCAACGCTGCGTTTGTGGTCGGCAAAACCAAGCACCTCAACCGCATCACCAAATCCTTCAGTCTGAGCCCATTCATTAATGTTACGAACAGCCTCTTGCTCACCTTCTGACACACAAGCCGAGGCCACTTCCACACGGTCAACGCGTAATGACTCTAGCAGTGCTTTTGCGACACTCACTTTTTCAGCAGGCGAAAACGATACACCCTGCGTTTGTTCACCGTCGCGCAAGGTGGTATCCATTATTTGGATGTATCGAGAAACCATCGTTTTATACAACCAGCGTAGCCGTTATGCCCAAAGCCAAGGGAATTGCTGCTTGTTCTTTTCTTCGAACGCGCTGATTTTATCAACGTGCTTTAAGGTTAAGCCAATATCATCGAGGCCTTGCAACATATTGTCTTTACGAAACGGGTCAATTTCAAAACTAAAACCATTGCCCGCTGGCGTTGTCACCGTTTGGGCTTCCAAATCAACGCCAAAGCTCACGCCTTCATTCGCATTAATTTCTTGCATCAGCGCGTCTAATTGCGCCTCATCAACAACAATCGCGAGAATGCCATTTTTAAAACAGTTGTTGTAAAAAATATCTGCATAGCTGGTAGAGATGATGGTGTTAAAACCATAGTCAGCAATCGCCCAAGGCGCGTGCTCACGTGAAGAACCACAACCGAAGTTATCACCAGCCACCAAGACTTTTGCGCCTTTAAACGCCGGTTTATTCAGTTCGAACTCTGGGTTATCCGTCACGCCATCGTCGTTATAACGCCAATCATGAAACAAGTGGATCCCAAAGCCTGTGCGCTCAACTTTTTTCAAAAACTGCTTTGGAATAATTTGATCAGTATCAACATTATTGCGATTCATTAACGCCGCGATACTTTCGTGCTTTTTATATTGTTCCATAGCCTTAACCTAATTTACTGATATCGACGAAGTGACCAGCTGCTGCTGCTGCGGCGGCCATGGCTGGTGAAACTAAATGCGTCCGTCCGCCCTTGCCTTGACGACCTTCGAAGTTGCGGTTTGATGTTGATGCACAACGTTGACCGTCTTTTAATTCATCGCCGTTCATCGCCAAGCACATGGAACAACCTGGGTCGCGCCATTCCCAACCCGCGTCTTTAAAGATTTGATCTAAGCCCTCTTTTTCAGCTTGGATTTTTACGTGGAACGAACCCGGCACAGCAATTGCCGTAACACCTTCGGCCACTTTCGTGCCTTTAGCCATGTTAGCCGCATCACGGAAATCCTCAATACGGCCATTGGTGCACGAACCAATAAACACGTAATCAATCTCGATATCGGTCATTTTTGTATTCGCCGCAAGATCCATGTATTTCAACGCACCTTCACAAGCAATGCGCTTACCTTTGTTATCAAAGCTTTCGGGTGCTGGCACGATGCCATTAACGCCAACCACCTGCTCTGGTGATGTGCCCCAAGTCACTTGCGGTGAAATACTTGCCGCATCCAAGGTAACTACAGCATCGAACTGCGCACCTTC
>JAESRY010000163.1 GCA_016764415.1 Cycloclasticus sp.
TTTAATAATTTTTTTTCTTTTAATAACTCAGACACGTGCCAAGAAATGGCTTCGCCCTCTCTATCCGGGTCAGTCGCGAGATAGAGTTCGTCGGCTTTTTTCATAGCCTTCGCTATGGCTTGAACATGGCGCTGATTTCGTTCAACCAGCGCGTATTTCATCGTAAAATCATTTTCGGTATCAACCGCCCCTTCTTTTGGTATTAGGTCCCGGACATGTCCATACGAGGCCAATACGGTAAACCCTTTGCCCAAATATCTTTCAATGGTTTTAGCTTTAGCTGGTGATTCAACAATAACGAGTGCTGTCATATTTACGCCTAATGAAGTTCGAATGGAATGTCGCCGTACACCAGCTCTTCCATTTGCGAATAGTGCCCTTCCATTCCGGATTGACTAAATAAAACCATCAAGGACACCCATTTAATATGGTCCACTGTTAATATCGCATCGCCCAGCGCCATTGCCCTATCTATAATGAGTTCACGTCGCGTTGTATCAATGATACCCGCTTGCTCTAGAAACAAAAGAAACCCTCGAGCATCCACGTCAAAGCGCAAAATCTCGTCCTCTGAGTGAATTCTAATAGGGCCTTGGCCTATGTAGTTTTCAACAGACGATGAAGGCAGGCTAGTCAGTTCATCCATCCAGTCGAACGCCCTATCAACGTAATTTTCTGTGAATCCCGCCTCTAACAATTCAAGCTTCAGTTTGCCTTGTTCGATGACTTTTTCATCACCCACGTCAATGTAATGCTCGAATAAATAAACGAGTACTTCAAAAATAGTTTCTTTCATGTTTTCCAATTTTATCTCTACTTAGTCGATTGAACACCGATAGAAAAGCCCACCAGGCGCAGATGATACTAAACCTTGTAGCTCTAATACTAATAACATAGACGAAATTTCTTCTGCTGTAAATTCCGTTTCTGAAATTAAGTTATCCACTGACGTGGGGTCATATGCAATTTTTTCAAGCAAAACAGCATATTCAGCTCCTACCGATGGCTCAGGTGACTCAACGCGTTCATTGGTTTGGCCATCGTTAATTGCGACCAATGAGAGATTCCCCAAGTCTTCTAATACGTCATCGGCCGTTTCAATCAGCTTTGCGCCTTGGCGAATCAAATGATGGCAGCCTTTAGATAGGGGACTATGAATAGAGCCGGGAATAGCAAACACTTCTCTGCCTTGCTCCATCGCATGTTTCGCGGTAACAAGAGTGCCGCTTTTAATTGCCGCCTCTACCACCAACACACCTAGGCTTAAACCACTGATAATACGATTTCGTCTTGGGAAATAACCTGGTTTCGGCTGCGTTCCAATAGGAAACTCGGAAACAATAGCGCCGGTTTTAATAATTTCTTCTGCTAACGATTTATGGCGCGCCGGATAGACCCTATCTAAGCCAGTAGCCGCTACCGCAATCGTTGCACCATTGCCATCTAACGCACCATGATGAGCGGCTTGGTCGATCCCTAACGCCAAACCACTGGTAACTGTTAAACCAAACCTAACAAAACTTTTCGCAAAAGCTTTACTGGTTTTAAGCCCCATAGGCGACGGACTTCGCGTACCCACTATGGCGATTTGCAAAGAACCCAGCAGACTGCGATCACCTCGAATAAATAAGATTGGGGGTGGGTCAGGAATTTCCCTTAATAAAAGGGGGTAGTCATCATCCTTCCAACACATCAAATGACAATCAGAACGTTCTAACCACTTTAAATCTTTCGCTACTTCATCATGGTCAAAGTTTTTTATTTGCCCTGCAACGGCCGCCGATAAACCTGCTTTTTTTAAATTATCTAATGTTGACGAAAACACCCCTTGCGGTGTGTTAAAAGTTTCCAAAAGAGACAGGTAGGTTCTTGCGCCAACACCCTTCACTCGCCACAAAGCATGCCAGTCACTTGCCTCAGAAACAGAAAGGCCTGACGAAGAACCCTCTTCGTCAGGCCTTGTTAAATTATTCAATGTTACGGCGTATGTACGACGTCTAGATGGTGTATTACCCGTTGGCTTTCCATAACCAGAGCATAACTAACACGGTCAAACACGCGGAAGACCATCATCACGCCTGCCTTTTCATCAGGCAGTGTTACTTCGGCACCACCTCCAGCAACCACGTCTCTAACCGTTTCACCAGCGCGGTCTATCTGTAACACATGGCCCACTTCAACGCCATCTTGTCCACCACGATCAATTACAACAACATTATATTTCGCCACTTGGGAGACACCATCAAACACACCTACAATACGGCCTCTAATATCTTTATCTGGTGCGTGCGGAAAATAGTTTTGTACAATTGGTCCTTCTATAGCCGGCAATAGCCGGTCACCTTTACGAACTTCTTGCGTCGATTTTGACAGCATCACCGTTGCTGGGTCCGCTTTTAACGTAACAGCTGCCTCTGCAATATAAATAGCCTCAAAGCCCAGTGACTCGCCTGTTTCTCCGTCTAAATATTCTTCACCCTGGCGCACAATAACGTAACCATCGTCAATGGTATCCATAAAAGAGCGCACGTAGGCTTTATAGCCTGGGCTACCCAGTATATGTTCGTCATCAAAAGCAACAATATAAGGTGCCGCCTCATATTCTTCTTGCGTCATAACACGTGGGTTATTTAAGAACGGTGCAATGGCATCAATAGGAATAGCAGGAATTGCATTATTAATATTGGTACGGCGAATAGAAGGTGATAGCTTCCCATTGCCTCTTTTCAAACTCAAACGTGGTTGCCCGTCAATAAAAGACAGCTCTATAATATCGCCTGGGTAAATTAAATGAGGATTGGCAATTTGGTCATTTGCTTGCCAGATATCAGGCCATTTCCATGGGGTTTGCAGAAAACGTGCTGATATATCCCAAAGCGTATCGCCTTTAACCACCACGTAACGATCCGGATGTGACGGATTAAGCTTGACCTCATCAGCCAACACGTTCCAACATAACAACGTACCAAACAATAGTATTAATAGTTTTTTCATAGCCACGAGCTTCCTTTTTATTGGCAAATTTCTCTACTGATTAAGTCTAGCGTAAAATATCCACTATTCAAAGTTTAACGTAAATTAGTTAGAATTCATTGTAAGCAATTGAGCACAAACGCACATTTCAAACTTTTAACATGACAATATTAGACATTCTACGCTTTCCTGACAAGCGACTTCGGACCAAAGCTACCGACATTACTGACGTTAACGACGACTTGCGTATTTTTATAGCGAGCATGTTTGAAACAATGTATGCCGCACCCGGCATTGGTCTTGCCGCTTCGCAAGTGAATTTCCACAAACGCTTAATGGTTATCGATGTTTCCGAAAATAATGACGAGCCCTTATGTTTTATAAACCCCATCATTACGCATAAAGAAGGTGTTGAAGTTACGCAAGAAGGCTGCCTTTCCGTTCCGGGTTTTTATGAAGACATCGAACGCGCAGAAACCATTACCGTCAAAGCGCTTGATAAAAATGGCGAACCCTTCGAGCTGAGCACAGGAGATTTGTTGGCTGTTTGTATCCAGCATGAAATTGATCACCTAGATGGCAAGCTATTCGTTGATTACCTATCTCCACTTAAACGCAACCGCATACGAAAAAAATTGGAACGCATTGAAAAAGACGGCCCTGTGCAAACCTCTCAAACAGGCCCCACACTCTAAATCAATGCCATGAAAATTATTTTTGCGGGCACGCCCGACTTTTCAGTGCCTACATTAAAAGCACTCCTTGCCAGTAAACACACCGTATGCGCTGTTTACACGCAACCCGACAGGCCAGCAGGTAGGGGGCGCAAAATACAAATCAGCCCTGTTAAGCAATGCGCCCTTGATGCACAAATACCCGTCGAACAACCCATCAATTTCAAAAACCCGGAAGCGCTCGACACCTTTAAGAACTACCAGGCTGATCTGATGATAGTGGTTGCCTACGGCATTATTTTGCCCGAAAACGTATTAAACACCCCCCGACTTGGTTGTATCAACATCCACGCATCATTACTACCGCAATGGCGCGGCGCTGCACCCATTCAACGGGCTATTCTATCCGGCGATCTTGAAACAGGTGTGACCTTAATGCAGATGGACAAAGGCTTGGACACCGGCGACATGTTGGCAAAAGTCACATACCCTATTGCAGAAGAAGACACCTCAAGCACCCTTCATGACACCTTATCTACTTTGGGCGCTCAAGCACTGCTTGATTTATTGCCTGCTGTCGAAGAGAAACAACTCAACCCCGTACCGCAACCCGATGCTGACGTGAGCTACGCTCAAAAATTAAGCAAGCAAGAAGCGCTGGTTAATTGGGACAACCCCGCCGTCGACGTTCAACGTGCTATTCAAGGTTATAACCCGTGGCCTGTGGCTCATACTCTGCTGCGTGAAAAACCCTTGCGCATTTGGCAAGCTAAGTTAACGACTGAACTACCGACCGGCACGCCAGGACAAATAAAAGTGGATAGAAATCGATTGCTAGTCGCCTGTAACGACAACTATATTGAAATACTTGAACTACAACCCGCCAACAAAAGGCGAATGGCTGCTGCTGACTACCTTTCGGCTCACCCTGTTAACAACCTAATACTCGGCTAATTATGAGCTCTAACACACCTTCTTCGTCACTATCAGCGCGTCAAACGGCTGTCAGTATCATCTGCTCTGTTCATCAACACGGTAAGTCTCTCACTGAGGCGCTCAAGCTCGGCGAAAACCTAGACCCCAGAGACCGTGCATTTTGCAGCGAACTTTGTTATGGAACAATCCGTTGGTTCGATCGCTTAGAAGCCATCCTTAACTTCTTATTAAAAAAACCGTTCAAACCAAAAGACATTGATATCACCGTTTTAGCTCTCGTAGGCTTATATCAAATTATTTACCTCAATACACCCGATCATGCTGCCGTATCCGAAACCATTAATGCGAGCAAAAAAGGCAAAAAAAGCTGGGCAAAGGGCGTTTTGAATGGCGTTTTGCGCCGCTTTTTACGTGAGCGAGAACATATCGAACATGTTGTTGACGAAGAACTAAATCAAAAGTTCTCTCACCCACAGTGGTTAATAAACTCTATAGAAAAAGATTGGGGTGACGAGCTTTGCAATATCCTCGAGGCCAATAACCAGCGCCCACCGATGTCAATCCGCGTTAACCAAGATAAAATTACGCGTGAAGACTACTTACATCAATTACAAGAAAGCCAAATTGAAACAACCAACCACCCCTTTAACAAGGTGGGCTTAACTCTTAAGCAG
>JAESRY010000164.1 GCA_016764415.1 Cycloclasticus sp.
GTGGTTGAACCTCCTTTGGAGGGGTGTCCGCAGAGCGGGGTGATAGTCAAATCACGCAACACAAAAAACTACCTTAGCCTTCCCTACAACCCCAAACTAAAACAAAGAGCAAGAGAACTTAGAAAAGCCGGAAATCTCTCAGAAGTTTTGTTCTGGAACCAGGTAAAAAGAAAACAGTTTTTGGGATTGGATTTTGATCGGCAAAAAATCATAGGTAATTATATCGTTGATTTTTATTGTGCCAATGTTCAGACGGTTATTGAAATTGATGGCAGTAGTCATGATGATAAACAGGAGTATGACGCTAAAAGGGATGCTTATTTGGAGGGGTTGGGGCTAACGGTTATTCATATTTTAGATGCGGATGTTAAAAATAACTTAGAGGGAGTGATATCTTGGTTACATCAGCATGAGGCTTTTGTATTAATAAATTCCCCTCCCTTGGAGGGGTGCCCGAAGGGTGGGGTGGTATCTTCCCTACAGGGTGGGGTGGTTGAGCATATAGAAAAGAACCACCCCGACCGCTTTGCGCCCACCCCTCCAGAGGAGGGGAATTGGGAAAGTGCCAGCGAACTACTGGCACGCATACAGGCAGAAAAAGCCCAACTGATTGAAGATAAAAAAATCAAAAAACAAAAACCACTGCCGCCGATTAGCGAGGAAGAAAAACCGTTTGAATTGCCTGATGGGTGGGTTTGGACAAGAATTGAGAGTATCACAAACGTAGTAACCAGCGGCTCCCGAAACTGGAAAAGCCTTTATTCTGAAAGTGGGGCATCTTTTATTCGATCCCAAGATATCAAACTTGATCGTCTCTGCTATGCAAATAGAGCATATGTAAATGTAAGCAACGCGAAAGAAGGAAAGCGGACATTAGTTAATCAGCATGATTGGTTGATTATTATTACTGGCGCTAATGTAGGCAAGTGTGCGTATATTTATGATGATCTAGGGGAAGCTTATGTAAGTCAGCATGTGGGGTTAATGAGGCCTACGATAAAAGAAATGGGAGAATTTGGACATCTTTGGTTGATAGCAGAATTAGGTGGGCGAGGCCTACTGGCGAGTTTTATCTATGGTGACAAGCCGGGATTAAACTTACTACAACTTAGAAGTCTGTTGATCCCTCTCCCCCCACTCCCCGAACAAAAAGCCATAGTCACCAAAGTCGAAAAACTACTCACCCTCTGCGATCAACTAGAAACCCAAATCACCGACAACCAAAGCCATGCCGAACAGCTGATGCAGGCGGTGTTAAAAGAGGCGTTTGCACAGCCGTAAACGTTGTACGAGCTGATATTACCCCTAAGTACTGTAAGGATTGCGCTGTACTTAACAATATTGGTTTTTTTGAAGGCTTGAAGTTAGTTATGCAGTCGATTTGTTGAATTAGATGCTGTCGAAAAAGGTTTGGGGATAATCAATAAACTGTTTGATAGTTGAAAAGCACTGATTGTCCAACGTGTTACTTGGTGGGGTGGCGGGAACTGGTATTGAAATATAACTATTTGATATATAAGTGAATTGTCAACTTATAAATGCATTGGTGTTACTACCCGTGTTACCAAGCCAATGAATCATCCACTAAACTCAATTTAATTTGCATGCCTATTCCATTAGCTATACAACGTTACATGCTATATTAATATTTAATACATAAGCGTAAAGAGGTGAGGTTATGGCTAGAAATACATCAGTAACTCTGGGCGAGCATTTTGATGAATTTGTTCATGAAAAAATTAACGCTGGACGATTCCAATCGGTCAGTGAAGTTGTACGTGCAGGACTGCGTAAACTTGAAGAGGATGAAACAAAACTTCAGGTGCTTAGGGATAAACTTCAAGCGGGCGAGGATAGTGCATTAGTCGATAACTTTGATGGCAAAAAATTTATATCGGGGCTGCACAGCAAGCACCTTAAATGACGACGCGCTACCGTCTACGGTCTCTTGCGCAAGATGACCTAGAATCTATCTGGCTTCACACTCGTAAGCAATGGGGCGTAATACAGGCAGACACTTATATTGAGGCGCTCATTAAGCGTTTTGAATGGCTGGCTGAAAACGCCAAGGTGGGTAAACCAAGAAATGACGTGAAGAAAGGATATTATTGTTTTCCTGAAGGAATGCACCTTATCTTCTATATCCTAAAAGATAACCAAGTTGAGATTATTGGAATACCTCATCAAAGAATGGATATTGTTGACTATTTGGCATGATGATCAGCATGTTACTAGCAAGAAGGTTTGGGGTTAATAAATAAACCGTTTGATAGATCGCAAAGGGCAAAAAATGACAGGTTTGGGATATCCAAACTGCCATTTTTTTGATCGTTAAAAAACACTGGTTTTTCAACGTGTTACTTGGTGGAGGTGGGGGGAATCGAACCCCCGTCCGCAAGCACTCCGCCCTCGGCTCTACATGTTTATCCTATAACTTTTAGTTTAATTATTGGCTACCCGATAGGCTAGGAAGACCCGTAACGATTCCGGTTAAGTTTTAGTATATCCGCCCCGAACAAGCTTCAATACGATCTTATGAGCTATGATGCCTGAATGACCCGAAAGTCTCTGGACGCATAAGCACGGCTCCAGTCAGACAGCAATCTTACTGTTTCTTAGGCAGCGATTGCGTAGTTGTCGTCGTTTGCAACTATAAGTTTTCAGATGTTTTACGAGATTACTGAAAGCTCGACATGCACCTAAGGTTTTGCTACCCGCGTCGAAGCCAGGTCACCCCCTTTGGTTTAAGTTTGATATTATACTTGATACAAGGTTCACGTAATCGTGAATATTTTTATTTATTTGAGTGGAGTCATAATGATCGATAACAAAATGCTACCGATTTCTTTTGTTGTTTTGTTTGTGATGTTGGGCTTGATTTGGCGGCCTAGTTTTTCTAATTTAGGTGATCTTTTTGGCTATGCGGAGTCGGCTAAATATAAAGGCGTTTCACTGCTGGACTTTTTTAAGGCTGAGTTAGTCATTATCGTTACTGTATGGACGGTTTTGTTAACGTATAAACGAAGGGGCGTTATTACCGATGGCGATTACCTAGTTAAGAAACAAATTATGTTGGTTGTTTTTGTTATTGGGCAAGTGTTCATGGGTTTTTTTGCAGGGGGCTTCTTGGTTCATCAAGATGCTTCTTGGTATCAAGTTCTCCATGAGAACAGTGAAATAATGCCGGCTCAGGCGATTATTTTGTTAATTTGTTATCCCTCGTATATATTTTTTGGAGGCAGTGCAGCTATCTATGCAAAAACGCGCTTACCTCATTTCTTTAAAGATAAATACGTAGCTTTTATGGTGCTAACGTTTGCGCCGCTTGCTTTTTTGCCGTATTACGATGGAAGTTTGTTAGAAGCAAAAAGAGAAATGCTTGAACTAGTCTATATGCTCGTGTATTGGCTGTTGAGCGTGGCGTGGGTTGTTTTGGGCGTACTGTATATTATTTTTAAATCATCCCAGGATATTTTCAAAGGATTGAGTGACCCTTTTAGCGAGATGTAACGATATTAACCGTGTTTTAGAATGCGTTGCTTTTCGCGTTGCCAATCTTTATCTTTAGATGAGGCGCGTTTGTCGTGTAATTTTTTACCTTTAGCGGAGCCTATTTCAAGCTTTACGCGGCTTTTTACCCAATACATTGATAACGGCACAATGGTGTAACCTTTACGCTCTACAAGGCTGGTGAGACTGTCTAGCTCTCGACGGTTTAATAATAGCTTTCTTAACCGTGTTTGGTGCGGGTCGATATGGGTAGATGCTGAAAGAAGAGGGGATATGTGTGCGCCAGCTAGCCAAGCCTCACCTTTATTTAAAGTGATATAACTTTCTTTAAGTTGTACGCGTCCATCACGGATGCTTTTAACTTCCCAACCTTCTAATACCAAGCCTGCTTCAAAGCGTTGTTCAACAAAATAGTCGTGTGTCGCTTTTTTATTACTAGCAATGTTATTAGGGTTTGATTTTTTCTTTTTTCCAGCCATGGTGGGTATTTTATGCGAGCGGCTGACTAAGTGCCATAAAAGTTCGTTAATGACTTGGTTAAAGATGGAAGTTGAGGTAGTTTATTCAATAGAATAAAAATCTAAGAAATTTTATGCAAAAAACATCACAGCATGGTCAGTGGTCATCTCGTTTGGCGTTTATTTTAGCCGCGACGGGTTCAGCGGTTGGCCTTGGGAATATTTGGAAATTCCCCTATATCGCGGGCGAAAACGGTGGTGGCGCCTTTGTTTTGGTGTATTTGATATGTATTTTTGCCATTGGTATCCCGATTATGATGGCGGAAATAATGCTTGGACGGCGTGGTCGACAAAGCCCCGTAAACACCATGCGCGATTTGGCGGCTGAAGCTAAAGCAAGCCGGTTATGGTTGTGGTTAGGTTGGGTCGGTGTTGTTGCTGGCTTCTTGATTCTTTCGTACTACAGTGTTATTGCTGGTTGGGCGATGGCCTATGTGGTGCGTGTTGCCTCGGGCCTTTTTGAAGGCGTTACAGCGGATGGAGCCAGCAATATTTTTGGTCAGTTTATAGCGGACCCTGAGAAATTATTAGCCTGGCATAGCTTGTTTATGATTTTAACCATGCTGGTTGTTGCGCGTGGTGTAAAAGGCTTGGAACGTACCGTTAAATTCTTGATGCCTGCGCTATTATTTATTTTAGTATTATTACTGGGTTATGCGGTGGAACAGGGTGCTTTTAAGGAAGGTCTCGACTTTTTGTTTACGCCTGATTTTAGCAAAATAAACAGCACGGGTGTTTTAACGGCGATGGGGCATGCTTTTTTTACGCTTAGCTTAGGTATGGGAGCGATTATGGTGTACGGCTCATATTTGCCGTCTAACGTGTCGATTGGCTCTACGGCCATTATTGTTGCTCTTGCAGATACGGCGGTCGCATTGATAGCGGGGATGATTATTTTCCCAATCGTTTTCGCTAATGGTTTGGAACCTGGTAATGGGCCAGGGTTGATTTTTCAAACCTTGCCGATTGCGTTTGGTCATATGCAGTTTGGCTCATTATTTGGCACGTTATTTTTTATTTTGTTGGTGTTTGCTGCATGGTCATCGTCGATATCCCTTATCGAACCGGCCGTTGCTTGGTTGGTTGAAAATAAAAAAATGAGTCGGATGCGCGCCTGTATTTGGGCTGGGTTAGCAACTTGGTTGGTCGGTATTGGTACTGTTTTATCGTTCAATATAGGGTCAGAGATAAAAATATTTGATAAAACGTTTTTTGATGT
>JAESRY010000165.1 GCA_016764415.1 Cycloclasticus sp.
GATACAGCTTGTCCTGTTTGGCTTCTAAGTTTGATTCAATGTCACGCAGACTCTGACGGCCTGAAAGCTGCGACATAGCCTGAACCCTTTGTTGTTGTGGTGCTTGATTGCACAACCATTGTAACAACGAGGGTTCAGGCTTTCTTGTTTATAGTTATCTATGGGACAGCAGTGACCTAAAGGGGCATTTTTATCAAACAAGTAACCTAATTACTGACAAGCAATTTCAAAATCTGCTCGGTTAAAGCAAGTACCTGCTTTCATATCTTTTAAAGCTATTCTAGCTTCTGTTGATAGAGGTGCTACTTTCTCTGCCTTTTTCGTCATCGTTACTTTTTTCACCGCTTTGACCATTAGCTTTGCTTCCTCACAAACATTAAATCCGGCTCTGTTAATACAACCTTCTTTAACAGCTGGTGTAGTGTTTGATCTTGAACCTGTCATTCCAGTAGAGGCAGATGCTCTATAGTCTGGTCCTTCTGACGATGGAATAGTCGCGATAATGTCACCATTCATTGCCATTTTCAAGGTTCCAGCTGCCACTTGTTTTCTGTATCCATAAAGATTAAAGCGCAGTGGTTTACTCGTATCTTCAGCTACAATTTGTACCGTACCATTAACAACAACAATACCGAACAGTCTTGGGTCACCAGATTGCGCCCAAATATAACTATCAGATGCAACTGGAGGCTTGCTAAATTCAGCCGCTTCATTATCTGCAAAGACTAAGCGTAGGCCATCAGAATCAAGACTTGCAGAAACTAGATTACCTGCAAGTGCTGGTGGTGGAAATACTGCTCTATGATCAAGTACCAGCACACTATCTACTAGCTCTGCGCCTTCTCTATCAATAGACAGTAACAAGTCCAAGTCAATGAATATCGCGCTGAGCAAACCGTACAAAGGAATACCTAAAACACGAACATCATCAATTTCATAAACCAATTTATTATCGGCGCTTAACACAATGTTGCCACCAAGGTTTGCCGGTAAGTAGATACCAGGGAACCAACTCCAAAGTTTCAAACCACCTTCAACTTCCAAATAATTATCTTTTGTAGTGATAGTAAGGTCATCTAATGGACGAGGCCAATAATCCAAAATATGGTCATTAAACAAATCTGTAATAACCTGAGGACTTAGTACAACCGTTCCACTGTGGACATTAATTATAAAGCTTTCAACATCATCAAAAACAACTGGGTTACCAGCTACTTTAGGTTCAAGCGTTACATTTAAATCTCCGATATAAAAACCAATGTTTTCAACCACATCAAAGTTAACATTGTGAAGTTTCATCGAAACATTATCCGCACCTGAGTCGCGTTCTGAACTTACTCTTAAGTCGCCAGACTGCATACCAGACGGAATGTCTTTTTGTTGCCACACTGCTCTTGCTGCAGATAATTCTTGTTGTTGTTTATCAATAAATGAACCAGCCATCAAACTGCCAGAAACTCCAACAGTCAAAAGAAAGCTCATCGCTATTTTTGTTATATTTTTATAATGCATTTTATTTGCTCCTAATCGGGTCAGATGCCGTCTTTAATTTTTAAGGTAGGCTAAAATTCCGCCATCTTCTTGTAATTTCAAATGCCCTGCTGATAACTGATCTCTATATTTATAGAGATGGAAATCCAAATCAGCACTGCTTGATTCATTCATTACTTGAACCGATGCATCTGTTGGCATAGCCTTCATAAACTTAACATCACCACCCTTAATTAGAATATAGCTATTACTGTCTACTAACGTAGCTGATGTTCCCGCGCTTCCGTTATCAAACGTAAGAACCAAACCACGGTCTTCCATCGATGCAGTTGCAATGTTTAGATTTAATACTGGCGGCGGGAATAGTTTCAACGTGTCTAACACAACTGTACTGCCAATTAACTTAGCACCTGGAGCATCCACTGTTAATAATTCATCAATGGCTACATTAGCCGCTTTAAGAACCATAGTGGCATCTTGTCCATCTGTAATGACTTTCCAAGGTTTGAAATTAAGAATATGACCGTCTTGAAGTTTTATGTCACCAATAAGAACAAACGGTACCCATAAACCCTTACGAATCATTTGGCCTGATAATGTTAAAGTATTAGTTGCTGTTTTAACTTTGATATTTCTAAGCGTTGCACCTTTGAACGCAAACACTTTCTTATTAAGTAGTGATTCAAGCTTGCCACTGTCTAAAACAACACTGCCTTTAAGAGGTGTTAGTGAAAAAGAAGCAGGGTCATCAAATACTAATGGGGCATTACTATCATTGGGTGTTGCTTTAACAACAAGATCTGGAATATAAAATCCAATGTTGTCTACTATTCTAAAGTTTGTGTTTTTAATGTACAAAACACTCCCTGAAGCTTCTGAACTACGATAATTTGAAACTTTAAATGCTTGTGCTGCTTCGAGCCTTGGTTCCACAATATCTGTTTCTGTTTCGTACGCGAGTGCAAAAGCAGAATAACTAAGGAACAATGCTCCCGTTATTATTTTTAGGCCTTTGTGAGACATGCCTTCCTCCTAATTAATTATTATGATTTTTATAGCAATCTTAAGTTGCTCCGATTAATAGAACACCTTTCTGAAAAGAAATCAAGCCCTTGAAGAAAACGCTAAAGCGAACTCACTCCTTCTCCAGACGCATGAAGGTCATCGTTGTTATTTTGGCCTATCCAAAACCACGCCACCCATAAAGCGATAAAGCTTAATAACGAAGAAATAGTGAACACCCAAGCTCCTCCATAACTATCCCAAAGTCCGCCCGCGATTAGGCCTCCGCACATTCCGCCTGCACCATAGCCAATGCTACTATATAGTGCCTGGCCTTTATCTTGAGCCGCTCCTTGAAAATATCGGTGCGTCAATTGAATGCAAACCACATGAAAAGAACCGAACGTTGCCGCATGCAATAATTGCGCTATTAACAAGGCCACAATACTATCGGCTAACCAACCAATCATTAGCCAGCGAATACTCGTCAGCAGAATACTTATTAGTAAAACAAACCTCAGAGATAGATGTTTAAAAACGTGCTGAATAATCATAAATAGTAGGATTTCAGCTAATACACCTAACGACCAAAACTGCCCTATTTCAGTTTCACTGTAATTTAACGAATTAAGTAAAATTGAATAAAAAACATAGTACGCACCGTGTGATGCTTGAATTAAAAAAACAACTAAGAAGAAAGCAATAACCCTTTTCTCCTTAACTATCTTTAAAACTGAGACACCACTTTCTGGATGTTTAGTTCGACCTTTCTCATTCAACAATAAACTTGATATGAAAATTGCCAATAAACACAGCGCAACCATCCATGGCCATATGCTTAAACCAAAGCAATCCAATAAAAAGCCCGCTCCTGCCACCGTCGCAATAAATCCGACAGAGCCCCAAAGCCTTATATTACTGTACGCATGTGTCTTGCCAGCCAGTTTTGTTAATGTGATGGATTCAAATTGCGGCAACATGGCGTTCCAGAAAAAGCTAAACACCAAAACGCTCCACAAAATCATCATGAAGGTATCTTGAGAAAATAGGAGCATGAAAGTGACGGCAGACAATAGCGCCGACAGTTGAACTAAACGCATTCGGTCGTTAAACCGAGATGAAAGCCACGCCAAACAGCTAGGAGAAACCAGTTTGGTCGCTTGCATAGCTGCAAAAATAAACCCCACTTGCGCAGCTACAAGCCCGATTGAATTTAGATATAATCCAAGATAAGGAAGCAAGGCACCCAAGGAGGCGAAATAAAAGAAATAAAATCCAGATAACCGCCAGTATGGCAGTTCTACCTTTTCCAACTACTTATAACCTACTAACTAACGCCGCGCTCACTGGTAACACATTACTCAGCACCTGCTGGAATAACTGGCACTGTTGAATGAACATCAGCATTTTGCGCTCTGTTTCGCAGAACGTGATCCATCAACACAATCGCCATCATCGCCTCAGCAATTGGCGTCGCCCTGATGCCAACACACGGATCATGCCGCCCTTTCGTCACAACTTCCACTGGCTCACCTGCTGTATTAATGCTTTTACCCGGTATGCTCAAGCTGGATGTCGCCTTAAGAACAATGCTCACCAAAATATTTTGACCACTTGAAATACCACCTAAAATACCGCCTGCATTATTGCTTAAGAAACCACTCGGTGTTATTTCATCACGGTGCTCTGTACCCTTTTGTGTAACACAGTCAAAACCCGCGCCAATTTCAACGCCTTTCACGGCATTAATGCTCATCATCGCATGCGCAATATCCGCATCCAGTCTGTCGAAAATAGGCTCCCCCAAACCGGGAAACATATTGCTCACCACCACATTAATTCGCGCACCAATGGAGTTACCCTTTAGCGCCTTCATATAGGCTTCAATTTCATGTTCTTTATTGGGATCTGGGCAGAAGAAAGCACTCTTTTCTCTAAAGTCCCAATCAACATTTTCAATGACCACCGGGCCAAGTTGCGCCAAATACCCTTTAATCTCAATACCGAACTTTGATTTTAAATATTTCTTCGCAATACCACCCGCAGCAACGCGCATAGCAGTTTCACGTGCAGACGAACGGCCACCACCTCGATAGTCACGAAAACCGTACTTTTGGTGATACGTGTAATCGGCATGAGCTGGTCTAAATTGGTGTTTGATATTGCCGTAATCTTTAGATCGCTGATCGGTATTTTCAATCACCATTGCAATGGGCGTACCCGTCGTTTTGCCTTCAAAAACACCCGATAGTATCTTCACCTGATCAAGTTCTTTTCGCTGTGTTTCGAACCGTGTTTTCCCCGGGCGACGGCGATCAAGATCACCTTGCAAATCTGCCTCACACAACTCCATTCCAGGAGGACACCCGTCAACAATACAACCTATTGCTGGACCGTGGCTTTCTCCAAACCCTGTAACGGTAAAAACTTTCCCTATCGAATTTCCTGACATAGTCTTAATCTATTTGCTTTGAATCACGTTAGTTTAGCCTGGAATAAGCTTCTATATTCTAATAATTGCTCTTTTTTTTATCACCGTAACGGTAGCGAACAATTGACCCCCATGGTTACACAAGTAACTAAATAGCCAGGATAGCCAACAGAAGGGGGGTCAGATACGAATGGCACTAAGTTAAGCCCTCCTAGCATGGTAATTTAACACTCATTTCAGCCCCTAAAATGCGATAATATCGCATGAAAAACAATAACTTAT
>JAESRY010000195.1 GCA_016764415.1 Cycloclasticus sp.
ACGCCTGACGTATTAGCGTACTACTCACGCGCTTTTCTTCAATCTTGAATGAGTGGGAATTTTGAACGGAAAAACCATGTTCTTTACCCGCCGTTTTTAAATATTCAAAATTTCCTTGGCGGTTTTTACCAAAACAGAAGTCATCTCCAACAATCAATAATTTGATATTAAGCTGCTGAACGAGCATTGTTACAAAACACTCGGCTGACATACTGGCTATGGATTTATTAAAACGAACTAAATAAAGCGCATCAACACCCATTTGTGATAATTGTTCTATTTTATCTCGCGCCGTTGAAACCCTTGCCGGAGCATCGTCTGGTCGAAAATACTCAATCGGCTGTGGTTCAAAACACATAACAACTGCTGGTAGGTCAGCCGCTTTTGCTTGCCCCATTAATGTATCCAACACCATCCGATGGCCTGCATGAACACCATCAAAATTACCGATGGTTAATACGCACCCATTCGGAAATATCGACTCTGCCGGTAAATATCTAATTAATTTCATTTAACGTTTTAACGTTTTAACCTTTCGCCATCAAGTGTCGCGGACGAATGCCCGCTAAAAAAGCAGCCGAAACGTACAGCAACAATACCGCTAATATTTCTAACGTTAAATGCAATGTTCGATCAAACGCGCCCCACTCATACCACTGTAACGGTGTGTAGTCATAGAAATAAATCCCCCCGGCAACAATGTTTGCGAACAAGACCTTTAACAAAAATGCTAACCAGCCGACTTGTGGTTTAAAGGCCCCCGTTTGATATAGTGCACGAAATAACAAACCTGCATTAATAAAAGCTGCCAGAGAAGTAGCTAGTGCCAAACCTGCGTGTTGAAAGAAAAACACCAATATGAGGCTCATTACCATATTTGAAACGACGGCAATAATGCCTATGCGAACGGGCGTTTTTATGTCCTGTCTGGAAGTGAAGCCCGGCACCAACACTTTAACCAAAATGAATGCTGGCAAACCCACCGCGTAAGCCATAAGACTTAGCGATGCATTATCCACATCGCTCGTTGTAAACGCATCGTATTGAAAGAGCGTAGCCAACATGGGTTGCGCTAAAAAGAATAAGCCAGCCGCCGATGGTAAGCCAAGAAAAATTACCCACCTTAAGCCGGAATCCAAACTTGCAGAAAATTCTTCGGTTTTTCCTGCCGCATGACTTTTAGATAAATTCGGCAAAATGACGGTCGCCAGTGCAATACCGAAAATACCCAATGGAAACTCAACGAGTCTGTCTGAAAAATAAAGCCACGACACACTCCCTGCCACTAAAAATGATGCCAGCAACGTATCAACCAATAAATTAATTTGCGTCACTGAGACACCAAATAACGCAGGCAACATTAAATTCATGATTTTCTTAACACCCGCATGGTCACGGTCAAACGACAACTTAGGCATTAAGCCAAGTTTATTTAAATAGGGAAACTGAAACGCCAACTGAGCAACACCGGCGATTAGAACGCCCCATGCTAACGCCATAATGGGCTCATCCAATAATGGAGACAGCCAAAATATTGCCGCTAAGAAAGACAAATTCAATAAAACGGGTGTTATAGCCGGTATCGCAAATTTACCGAACGTATTTAGCACACCACCCGCCATAGCGGTCAGTGATATAAAAAACAAATACGGAAAGGTAATCCGGAGCATATCCACTGCTAAATCATGCCGTGAGCCTTCCTGTTCAAACCCCGGCGCAAACATGTAAATCAAAATTGGCGCGCCAATGACACCCAATAGCGTTATAAAAAACAGCACCGTTGCTAGCGTACCCGCTGTTTTCCCAATCAGTTCTTTTAGCGCTTCCGTCGATTGAGTCTCCTTATACTCAGACAACACGGGGACAAAAGCTTGTGAGAATGCTCCTTCGGCAAATAAACGCCGCATAAAATTCGGGATTTTAAACGCAACAAAAAACGCATCCGTGCTTTCGCCCGCACCAAAAAAGCGCGCAATAACAATATCACGAATAAACCCTAAGACACGCGAAATCATCGTCATGCTTCCTACGATAGCTGTCGATTTCATTAGCGTTTTACTCAGAACGTTTACCCCAAAACTATTTTGTTTTCGCCATTATAAAGGCTGCTTATGACGTGCGCGCAAAGAATACAATGAAAAATTGTAAGCGCCTACATTTCAGCATAGAATTAAATTTGCCCCATACGACAGGAAGTTATACGTGACAACAGACGAAACAAAAGCAAGCGCAAGAAATTGGCCTAAGAAAACCGTATTGACTATACTAATAGTCGGCGGCATTCTTATCGCCCTACCTTTTGCTATTCAGTTTGGCATCATCAAAGCCTTAAAGGATGCCGGTAGCCAAACCGTTTCTATCGAAGATGTAGACTTTAATATTTTCACGGGCACGCTTGCTATCAAAGAGCTGTCCGCTCAACGTCTTGAAGAACCTGAACTTCATGCCTCGTTAATTCAGCTGGATATTGACTGGCTGCCACTTTTTAGCAAACGGCTTTTTATCTCGTCATTATCTCTGTCTGACTTTTCTATCACCATTGAGCAGCGGCCTGATTCAACGCTAGTAGTTGCAGGCATTGAAATCCCTCCTTCAAAAGAAGAACAAAATGACGAGGCCCCATCAGACTGGGGTGTTGGTTTAGATAAATTAGCTCTAAATAAAAACACGTTCCGTATTAAGTCCGACAAATTTTCACATGATTTTGTCATAAACACCCTCACGTTAGACGATGTGTACAGTTGGAAACCTGGGCATTCGTCCGACTTTTCATTTAATACCGCCTTAAACGATGCATCCATTAAGGGCGATATTAAATTGATGGCTTTCGCAGACAAACCAACCATTCAAGGCAAGCTGATCATTGATAACTTTAGCCTAAAAATGCTACAGCCCTTCGTGCAAGAACACGTGTCAGCACTAGATGGCGTACTAAAAACAAACATAGATTTTACACTGTCATTGTCTGATCAAGGCATCACACATTCCCAAAGCGGGCTAGTGTCCATCAGCCATTCAACTGCCAACTTAACTGACATTAAACTCAAACACGAGCTTGTTCAGTGGCAAGGCGACATCACCGTTGAAACTAACAACGACTTACTTGAACTTAACTTAAACGGTGAACTGCTCGTAAACGGGCATCAAGACCAGTTAAGCTCACCCCCATTAGACACGCTCGTTAATAAGCTGCAATGGAAAGGCACAACACACTTTACGAAAAATAATGAGGGCCAACAACTTGCCATAGAAGGCGGCATTGATTTGGCCGGGTTGTCGTCTACCAATAGAGAAACGCTATTGAGCATCGGTTCACTAAAACACCTCAAGATAAGCAAGCTAACTATCAACGAACTTGACGATATTAAATTAGCACCTATTGTTCTTAGCGAGCTATCCGTTGCTAAAAAAGAGAAGCAACAGGCCTTGTTTAGCGCCAAAGAAATTTCTCTAAGCGCCTTACATATCAAGAACCTGAAAGATATAAGCATTAACGACCTTGCCATTCAATCTCTCAGCTCAAAACTGAGCATCAACAAAGAAAACGAGATTCAACTGATCAATAGCCTCAACGACAGTTTGTCCTCTACCACTAGCAAGCAACCTACAACGGTTGATACAAACGAGCCGAAAGCCTTACTGGCGATATCTAGCATAAAGCTAAAAGGCAACAACGTCATTTCAATCAACAAGCTGACTAGCACAGGGACTGTAAAAAAAGTAATCGTATTAAAAAATCTAGATATTGGCGAGATTAACAACCAAAAAACCGAGCTACAAACACCCTTTAAGTTATTGGCCACCATCGATAAACATGCCAACTTATCCGTTAAAGGGAAAGCCGCTCTTTTTAGCAAAAAAACCAATGCTCAGATTAAATCCACTCTAAATGCGCTTGAGCTACATTCTTTTTCACCCATCTCTAACGAGCTAATCGGTTACTCAATCGAAAGCGGCCAAATGAATGTCGACACATCACTTAACATCAAACAAAACATCATGGATGGCAACATGGATATTGAGATAAATCAGTTTGTACTCGATTCTACCGACACCAAGAAAGCGTCAGTCATTAGTCAAAACCTATCTATGCCTTTGGACTCTGCGTTATCTTTATTGCGTGATGAAAACGATGATATTAAATTAAATATCCCCATAAAAGGAGATGTCGCCTCCCCTGATTTTAATATTAGTGACATCATCAACACCGCACTGGCTAATTCATTACAAGGCGCCGTGACAGCATCTCTGAAATTAGCGTTAGGTCCCTATGCTTTGGTATATATGGCTACCGAAGCGGCCTATGGCGCAGCAACAGCTATTCACTTAAAACCTGTCGAGTTTTTTGCTGGCGAACATCTACTGTCTAACGATTCAATTACTTACCTACAACACATGGGTGAGATGATGAAAAAAAGCCCTGGCCTGCGTCTCAAACTGTGTGGATTCAGCACCGAAGTAGACAGACAAGCTCTTATTACTCAAGCTGCTAAAACGGCTGAGGTAAAAGCTGACGCTAAGATAGCTCCCACCATCAACGATGACCGATTAATTGAATTAGCAGAGCAACGCTCTACCGCCGTTAAATCTGAGTTACTCAATAAACACAGCATCAACCCAAAACGGTTATTCACCTGCTCGCCAAAATTTGACAAGCAAACGGGCAGTCAAAAAAACGCTAAGCCGAGAGTTGAGTTACTTATTTAAGCCAGCACGTCTAAACATGCAAAGTTAACCTCTTAGAGCTTGACAAAACCTGAATATTTCAGCAAAATGTGCAATCTTTTTTACATCACCAGAGGATTTACCTTGGCTAACAGTGCACAAGCGTTAAAACGCGCCAAACAGGCAGAAAAAAACCGTCAAACTAACATGGCTGCGCGTACTCGTTTACGCACACATATCAAGCGTGTTGTATACAGTGCTGATGATGGCAATACCGAAGCAACTGAAGCAGCTTATAAAGAAGCCGTGCCATATATCGATGGTGCTGTTACTAAAGGCCTTATCCATAGAAACAAAGCGGCTCGTTTAAAAAGCCGTTTAAACGCTCGAATTGTTAAATTAAAGCAAGCGTAGAAAGCGAGTAACAGTTTTAAAAAAACCGACC
>JAESRY010000166.1 GCA_016764415.1 Cycloclasticus sp.
TGACCCACGCTGACACAGTGAAAGAGCTACCGGCTCCGATAATCGCGGTGCCGGTATCCACGTAGGTATCAGAACCGTTGAACGACAGGTAGGTGGAATTGCCGGCAGGCAAAGGAGGAGGAGCGGCTGTCTCCCAGAATTGCCCGTTGACCAAGGTGCCATGTACTTTTTCGATGCGCTCTCATCAGGTCAGTCTTACTCAGCTATTAATGCCTTAAAGGAGCTTGACCTTAAAGAGCAACCTGACATCTGGTTAAACTGCTTAATGAATGGCTACCACGAGTTGAGTGATAAAGAGAAAACAAAGGTCCAGTTTGAATATGTTGGCGAAAGAGACCCCCACTTCAATGGCAACTTAAATGTGACCGATATTATCTTCAAACACCTATGATTGGGATGGCTAAATCAGTTCAAAAGCTACTTCGCCAAGGCAAAAAAGAAGTCGCTAAGGGTATGCGATGGGAGAAGCTTTGTAGCTCGCTTAGTATTGGCCAAATAAAGCATAAGGTGATTGTCTTTTCTGACGAGGATTTAATTGCGTTGCGTAATTACTTTAGCAATTTGATAGGCTCAGATATTTATACGTTTGACTTCAATAAAGATCGAACCACGCTTGCTAAAAAAACGGCTAACGAAAAGGTTGGCAAACAAGCCGTTTTCTCTCATTTAATCCAAGTTGCAAGGCAAGCTGATTTGCCAATTATTATTAATGGTCAATCTACGTTTACACCAGTCGGATCACTTATTTCAACGCCTATAGAACTACTTGATCTACCTGAGAAAGTGGTGCTGGTAGAAAACGGTGAGACAATCATTTATTGGAACGATATACGGCTCCCCGATGAATGTGAAGGCGCGTTAATCATTTATAGAGGCCATGGTGTCGCCGCTAGAGAAATATTAGATGTAATCGCCAATAGCCCTAACACCGTGGTTTATGCGTACTGCGATTTCGACCCGGCAGGGTTAATGATTGCCTCTTCAATATCTAGTAATATTATTCTTCCTGAAAACTGGGCTTCCTTAACTCAAGAATCAGGGTTTTTAAAAAAATTCAATAAGAGAGATTGCTTCATAAAGCAGCGTGACGACATAAAGTCACTTAGAAAAAAAGGTAACAAATTTCTTGAGTCGATTATTAATCACATTGAATCTCACGAGATTGCTATTACTCAGGAATGCGTAACAGCTCATAACTTGAAGTTAATCGTTATGGATCTCTCTAACTAGCATTAACGCAAAAAATAGGGCGCTTGAAGTGATCGGGTCTTGTCTAATCCTAGCGGAACCGCTGTAATTAGGTAACCCAGGTTCATTGGTTACTAAAATATTGGTCAGTAGGTCTTCTAGCAAACACTGTAAATCTCTTCGGTAAGAGAGTTCATGTGAGATACCTGTTTGATAACAGGTGTTAATATTGTCGATTGAGTTAGACATTGACTGTTGCACTGGTGCTGCCCTTGTATCTGCCGTTAAAGAAATTTACGCGATAAACTTTATAATAATTGCTGATTCATGGAGGGTAAATTGGCGCGGTGTTTAGCTGCTGATTTTACTAGAGCATTTTTCTTGGCATTGTCCACGTCCCAATCATTTTCAGGTGGGTTGCCTTTATATGGCAACCATAATAGTTGCCATGATCTTGACTTGCTTTGCGTTCGTGAACTAAAAATAGACTGTTCAACACACGGATAAAACAATTTTGCTCTAGTTGTTTAAGCCGCGGATTTTAGTCATAAGTGCGCCACGTATGTTTCATGACGCCATTTTGATTTTGGCATAAACTCCAAGCGGTGTTTGGAATTACACAAGAATAGCGGGCAATAAAAACCCCTGTTTAAAAGGGGTTCGGGTCTTTCTGGGATTTCTTGAAATGTTAATTTGGTACGAGGTCCGGAACCGCTAAACACGCTGTAAGTACTGATACATAAGGATTCGTGATTTTCAAATATCGAAAGTACCCCCAAAAGTACCCCCACTTGATCGTTGCTTGGAGTCATAATCATTAAATATGGCCTAATTGTACTAATTGAAGTGTTTTAACTGCCAAAGCTGCTAACTTTGATAAAAACTAATTGGTGTAAAGATAATTGACCTCTTAAGTTAGGGCTTAGTCAATGAGAGAGTATCCTATGATGCTTAGAAGTAATGGAGAGGTAAAAAGACCGATTAGGATTAGCACCCAAGCTAAAAGGTTAATACCAATACCTCCTGCATCACGCCCCCGTATGGCGTGATATGTTCCAGCAATAGCCGTAATAACTGCAAGTGGGACAAAGATTGTCCCTAACATTACTGTGCCGATAATTGCTAATATGCTGGCTATTATTCCGGCAGTAATTCCGGTACGAGTTTCTTTTTCATGAAATATACTATTAAGTTTAGCTAGTGGGTTGGGCTCTCCGCAGTTTGGACAAGCCGCCGCTTGCTTACTCATCTTTTTATCACAAGCAAGACATGTAATTAACCGATTAAACGATTTCTCTAAGTCTGTTTCTTCTCGCTCAGTTTTTGTCGCTGACTCAGGTATGGTTTCCTGTGGTGCTTCACGTTCAAATTCTGCATGCTCAGCTTTTTTTGCGGTTTCACGTACAGTTGCTCGTAGCGCTTCTCGCTCAGTTTCCTTTTCTGTAATTGAGCCGCAATTAGGGCATTGTTTTTTGTAATCGCTTACTTTTTTCCCGCACTGTGGACAATTAACTATTGGCATTCCCTCGCTCCTCTTACTATCACCTATATTTCAGCATAGCATAGGCATGTATGGACTGATTTTATAAATAATAAACAACGGGTCTACTTAGCGCTCACATGTCATCACGTATTTTGCCCATGATTTTGGTTAATAGTCATAGTTAATTAAATAACGGAACCCCCCCTACCTGAATTCTGCCATCACAAAAACAACACTAGGACGTCGGTCGTTGAATTGGAAGCTGTAGAGAATTACTCCCCCCACCCACGGTACAAATTAGCCTGGTTAACCTCAAATATTGGCCGTTTATCGTCGTATTCTCTTTGTTTACGTTATAGAGGTTGTTTCGTAACTCAGATATTTTTTGGTCACTAATGATTTATCCGCAAAGTTATTTATATATCTCTAACCCCGGAACTTAGGAAACTTTGGGAACATAGAGTGGTAGCAAGGGCTGTAGCCTTGGTAACTTAGGTATGTTAGCGGAAACTTAGCTTTTAAATTGTCAAAATACTAAAGCTAATGCTCTCCTAAGTTTCTGCTAAGTTCCGCTCTGTAAGCCTTATAAACACTCTAACTTCCTAAGTTACCTAAGTTCCTTACGAGACTTTAATTATTCAATTAAGCCTTGCTAAAGATAATGGTTGCCTTGCCCGGTCTACCGTCCGACCTCGGCTTACTGGTCTGTTTAATCAAAGGTGGTGCTGAGTTCATTAAATGATTAAACGTTGCTGTTAATTCACTGCTGCTATATTTATGCTTGAAGTGCTTGGTGATTTCTGTTCTGGTGCATTGCGTGGACTTGGTAATAAAGCTATAAACTTCCTTGGCCTGTTCGTCTAGTTTATGAGTTTGGGCTTTTGCTGCTAACGTTTGGAATATGTACCTCACTGATGCCTTCCAATAGTTGATCCAAGCAAGCGCTGCTTTAATATGGATCACTTCAACAACGGATAACTCGTCCAGCAATGCAAAGCAGGCAGCAAACATTCGACAATAAATTTCAGCCCTAACAAGCAAGGCTCCCGCTATCCCATCGTGGTCTTTTGTTAGCTCGCTGTACTGCTCTTTCCAATATATTGCGGCTTCTTTTGATAGCGTTACTTCTAAGCCATCTTTGCTTTGAAAATCATTACCTGTAGCAAATTGTACGGCTTCGGTTATTTGCGCCGCTATGCGCTGCACGTCTTCGTCGGGCGTTCTTTTTGGCAGCGGAACTAATTTTGGTCTAACAATGTGCAAAATAACAAAACGATTCATAAAACCGGAAAGGGCATCTACATCCTTCATTCGATCAATAAGTTCTGCTGCTGTAATGTGTCCAGTAATAACAATATGTGGATCGGTGGTGCACCATTTAGAGTTTTTAACTAATGGACTAATTGTTTTACCATCCCATGCAGTTCGTATTGTTGCACTTAGGTTGTTTTTTTCGCGTGATGCGGCGGCCATTGTTGCTGCCCACTCTGCCTCTACAACGTAGAGACGTTTATCATCTGTGCCAGGATCAACTACATTGCCATTTTCATCAAGGGTATCGTCTTTAATAGCCCAGCCTAATCCTTCTCCTGTGCTTAAGCCTCCTTCGTGCCTTTTAACGGAAACGTAGTCTTCGCCTAGGTTTTTCTCTACTAAATCAAATATGCGTTTAGGCGTGTATTCGGATGTGCCTTTTCTGGCTTTACCTGTTTTACCCGTTAACAAAAAATAGGGTCTAACATTGCAAAAGCCGTCACCAATTTCGACGAATGGGTTCCGGCCTATTATCGCGCTAAATGTTCCAATAATATTAGCAGCAATCGCAACGGCCGACGCTTCGCTATACTCTGTTGATACTTTGCAGGCATCGCTTAATAAGCCGTGTAAGGCGATTGGGTCAAGTTCTGGTGGTGGGTTCAATAATTCGTTTTCACTGTCCGTAAGCTCATCAGGAAGCAACGGATTGCCTTTGTCTTGTTGTGCGTACGCCTCAAGAGGTGGAGAGAGTGCGGCTTGAGTAGTTGGCGCTATCCATCCGCTATTTTTAGCCAATGCAAACAAGCTTCCTAAAGTCACGCTTCCAAGTTTAAAAGAGTTCCATACGCGCCGCTGGTCTGCTAAATCAAATTTATCTGATTGATTCGCCCACTCATTCCAAAGGCCGTATGCCTGATCTCCTGAGTTAGTGGAATGCAACGCCATTCCAACCTGCAGCCATGTGTCCCTGTCATCGCAAGAAATATACGTTATAGCTTGCCGAATGCGCTTAACCTCGTCACTAGGCAAAAGAGTTACGCCCTCAGGCGGCTTTGCTAATGCCTTCTTTTGGCCTAACTTTTTAATAAGCCATTCAGGTGCAGCTTTTAGCTTTGCGCCGTTTAACGGGTCTGCTTCAGCGTCCCAAA
>JAESRY010000068.1 GCA_016764415.1 Cycloclasticus sp.
CCGATGCCGAAGGCCGCTTAATCTTATGCGACGCACTCACCTACTCTGCTAAATTCAAGCCCGATGTTGTTATTGATATTGCCACCTTAACCGGTGCCTGTGTTGTTGCCCTTGGTAAACACGCAACCGGTTTACTAGGTAATAATGATGAACTCGCCAACGAATTATTAGGCGCTGGCATAAAAGCGGGTGACAAAGCATGGCAACTGCCTTTGTGGGATGAATACCGCCCACAACTTAAAAGTAATTTTGCCGATTTAGCCAATATTGGCGGCCCAGCCGCTGGCACCATCACCGCCGCGTGTTTCTTATCTCGCTTTACTGAAGACTACAAGTGGGCGCATTTAGATATTGCAGGCACTGCGTGGAAATCTGGTGCAGAAAAAGGCGCAACTGGTCGCCCAGTACATATGTTGAGCCAATTTATTTTAGATCGTTGTTAAGCGCGTTTAGGAACCCAACGTGACACGAATCGATTTTTATGTGCTGCCCGACGACAGCGTCGAGCAGCAACATATTTACGCCTGCCGCCTAGCGCAAAAAGCATCAAAACAAGGGCTTCGCGTTTATATCCATACCGAATCAGAAGTCCAGTCCAAACAACTAGACGATTTACTATGGTCTTTTTCACCCAGCAGTTTTGTGCCTCATACAATGTCTGCCGATGAAGTTGCAAACAACCCCGTGTACATTAACCACAGTGGCGATCCTATAGATATTCATGACGTGCTAATAAATGTAAGCACTCAAACACCCGAATGCTTTGCACGATTTGAACGGCTTGCTGAATTAGTTAATCAGAATGAACAAATAAAAGTAGCTGGACGTGAGCGCTTTAAATTTTATAAAAGTCGTGGGTATCCGTTGAATACGCATAAAATTTAAAAAAATGCTCTATTTCACATAACCATGAAGAGAAGTCGAGTCTGACCCTACTTGTTACTACTTGTTATAAAAGTAACGTGTGCAAGTTTTGCATTAACATATAGGATGAATTCGCCAGACGCACTACATTTCCCTTTATCGCGCTTAGAATTTTGAATCATTTCGGATAAGTGTGCGCGTTATCTGAGCATAGCGAGTTTAGCGCGCACCCGAAATAATTCAAGATTCTGCGATTTGGGTGCCCTTTTCTTTGGTTCTGTTTTTAGTCGAATTGCAGATGGTTTTTTATCTGCAAAGATGAGACTTATGCCTTGGTACTTTTGGGCATACAAAAGAAATGAACGCCCTCGCGGCAGCGAATTCTAGAAAACAATTATGAACGCTATCTTATTTACCCACTAGATCTATCAAAAAATTCGAACCAAAGGACTGCGTGCCCTTTGGTTTTCATAAGCATAAAAAGCACCATTACAATTGGTGTTATGATTAAAATTTAAATTTAGGACAATCAAAAATGGAAGGCGGTCAACATGGAGTTACAAAGAGTCATTTCTATAGTTATTTTACTCGCATGGAGTTTCGGATCATCAGCAAGTGATAATATATATAAATGTGTTAGTGACTCAGGTGCTACATCATTTCAAGCGAACCCTTGTAACGGCATACCTGAAAAAAATAGGCAGACCGTACCAACACCTGCGGCTGCCAATAAAGATAAGGGGAATTGGCACCAACGTTTATCGCTAGCACCCAAAAATAAAATAGCTAATATTCTGCAGGACACGCTCAGCAAAAGCGGTTATCAGTGCATAGTAACATCGACATTTTTCCAAGGTTTTGATAGCGAAAAAACCGCCTACTGGAATGCCGCCTGCTCGAATAATGCAGCTTACGTAATATCCATGGCTAACAATAAGCAAGGACAAACAAGAATTTTGAATTGCCGGGTCATAGCTGCTATGGGCATAGAGTGCTTTAAGAAGTTCGATTGATCGCTAACCTTGGAATTAAAGGACCCGCCCTTTGATTAGTAAGATCACCTCAAAACAATTAGCTTTCTCTTAGCAAACCCCCTCGCAGTCTAAAAAAAACTGTTCTGCAATAACGCCTACCGTATCGACAAGGCTATAATATCGCCTTTCAAAATCAATACGTTAAACATTCGAGATGGATAAGACATACGCCCCGCACGACATAGAATCACGCTGGTACACGCAATGGGAAGAACAAGGCTACTTTGAACCTAAAGGTGGCGATTCGGCTTATTGCATTATGATTCCTCCACCGAATGTTACGGGCAGCTTACACATGGGGCATGCGTTTCAAGATACGATTATGGATTCGCTTACCCGTTACCACCGTATGAAAGGCAACAACACGCTATGGCAAGCGGGCAGTGATCATGCAGGTATTGCGACACAAATGGTGGTTGAACGCCAACTCAATGCTGAAGGCAAAACTCGCCACGACTTAGGTCGCGAAGCATTCGTTGAGCGAGTTTGGGACTGGAAAGAAGAGTCTGGCAATACCATTACTAAACAATTACGCCGTATGGGATCATCGTTAGATTGGTCGCGTGAACGTTTTACGATGGACGAAGGTTTATCTAAAGCCGTTAATGAAGTGTTTGTAAAACTGCACGAAGAAGGACTTATTTATCGCGGTAAGCGCCTTGTTAATTGGGATCCAAAACTCCACACTGCCGTATCCGATCTTGAAGTAATTTCAACTGAAGAACAAGGTCATATGTGGCACATGCGTTACCCATTAGCCGATGGTAGCGGCGAATTGGTAGTGGCCACTACGCGACCAGAAACTATGCTTGGCGATGCTTGCGTTGCTGTGCATCCGTCCGATGAGCGTTACCAACACCTAATTGGCAAAATGATTGCGCTCCCTTTATGTGAGCGTGAAATCCCTATTATTGCTGATGACTACGTAGACCCTGAATTTGGTACGGGTTGCGTAAAAATCACCCCTGCTCACGACTTTAACGATTACGAAGTGGGGCAACGCCACGATATGCCGTTGATTAATATTTTCACCGCGGATGCATCCATTAACGACGACGCGCCCGAAAAATACCGTGGCATGGATCGCGTTAAAGCACGCAAGCAAATAGTGCAAGATCTTGATGATTTAGGCTTACTCGTCAAAGTAGATGACCACACCTTGATGGTGCCACGTGGTGACCGCTCCGGCGTGATTATAGAGCCGCTCCTCACCGATCAATGGTTTGTGAAAGCCAAGGCTCTAGCAAAACCGGCTATTGAAGCGGTTAAAAGCGGGAAAATTAAATTTGTGCCCGAAAACTGGGACAAAACATATTACAACTGGATGGACAATATTCAGGACTGGTGTATTTCTCGCCAAATTTGGTGGGGGCATCGTATTCCTGCGTGGTATGACGAAAACAGCAATATTTATGTAGGTCGAGACGAAGCTGAGGTTCGTGAGAAACACCAGCTTGCCGATGACTTTAGCCTAAGGCAAGACGAAGATGTGCTCGATACCTGGTTCTCTTCTGCCTTATGGCCTTTTTCAACACTCGGCTGGCCTGACAAAACACCTGAATTAGATACCTTCTACCCTACCAGTGTATTGGTCACAGGCTTTGACATTATCTTCTTCTGGGTTGCCCGTATGATTATGATGGGCATGAAATTTATGGGCGAGGTGCCCTTTAAGGAAATTTACATTCACGGCTTAGTGCGCGATGCAGAAGGTCAAAAAATGTCTAAGTCCAAAGGCAATGTGCTAGACCCCATCGATCTGATTGACGGCATTACGCTGGATGCGCTTGTTGAAAAGCGCAAAAAAGGGCTTATGCAACCCAAAATGGCGGCGAAAATTGAGAAAGACACCCGCAAACATTTTCCCGATGGCATTCCCTCCTTCGGTACCGATGCCCTACGTTTTACCTTCGCATCCCTGGCCACCAATGGGCGCGACATTCGTTTTGATCTGAACCGCATCGAAGGTTATCGCAATTTCTGCAACAAATTGTGGAACGCGACACGTTACGTATTAATGAATACCGAAGATGAAGACACCGGCCTAAATAATGAACCCAGTGAATTGAGCCTGCCTGATTGCTGGATTATCTCTCGCCTTCAAAGAACTGAAGAAACCGTGAGTGACGCGATTGAAAAATACCGTTTCGACCTGGCCTCCCAAGCGATGTACGAATTTGTTTGGAATGAATACTGCGWTTGGTATTTAGAACTCTCTAAACCTATTTTATTGGGCGAGCATAGTTCCGACGCGCAAAAGCGTGGAACGCGCCAAACACTTGTTCGTGTACTAGAAACCGTGCTGAGATTATTACACCCGATTATGCCGTTTATTACCGAAGAAATTTGGCAACAAATAGCGCCACTTGCTGGCAAGTCTGGCGATACCATCATGTTGCAAGCTTACCCAACGTCCGATGAAAGCAAGATTTCTACAGAAGCCGAAGCCGATATGCAGTGGGTGATGGACTTTGTGATGGGCATTCGAAAGATTCGCGGCGAAATGAATATCGCCCCTAGCAAGCCCTTACCTGTGTTACTTAAGAATAGCTCTGATGAGGACAATAACCGCCTCAACGACAACCAGTTTTTACTTGAAAGATTAGCTAGGCTTGAATCCATCACCTGCTTAAATGATTCAGACGAAGTTCCACAATCTGCGATTGCCTTAGTGGGTGAGTTACAAGTACTTATCCCCATGGCAGGTTTAATTGATAAAGATGCCGAACTAGAACGCTTGAACAAAGAAATTGAGAAGCTACAGAAAGAACTGGCTCGTATTAGCGGGAAATTATCAAACGCATCGTTTGTTGATAAAGCCCCTGCCGCAGTGGTTAACAAAGAAAAAGTGAAACAAGCGAATATTGCTTCGAAGTTGGCAAACTTAAACGAGCAAAAAGAAAAAATAGCATCTTTATAATACCTTTCTGTACTTCATAAACTCGGCAGCTGCTCCGGCGTTTAGTGTAATGGTCAAGCCTCCTACTTGCGCCCAGCCAGCCATCAGCAACAGTCTTTGGTTTTATCCCTTCCCCTTGCAGGGGGAAGGCAAGGATGGGGGTGCGCTCCCATTCCAATGCGCAACACCCTAAATCAAATTTATTCTGGATATAAAAAGACCTAATTGCCATTATATTTATATCAATTTCTGGCATTTTACCCCCGCCCTAACCCTCCCCCTTAAATGGGGAGGGAATACTGAAAAACAACACTCCTCCTGGGCGCTGATGATAATTAAATTCAGTTATCACCCTAACAAAGCTTAATGCTATTCTTACGGAAATATATTCACCTTTGTTAACTCTGCCTAAGACCAATGCCTACTAAGAAACTTCTAATCGTCGCACATACACCATCACCTAATCTACATACATTAGCTGAGGCGGTTTTAAGTGGCGCTCAGCACGCTGATACTGAAAACGTGAGCGCACAGCTCATTGCCCCGTTAAAAGCCACCGAGGACGATGTTTTAAGCTCCGATGCCATTATCTTATTAACGCCTGAAAACTTAGGTTATATGAGCGGTGCAATGAAGGATTTCTTCGATCGCATTTATTACCCTTGCTTAGAGAAAAAACAAGGCATGCCCTGTGCGATGATTATTCGATCGGGACATGACGGTACCGGCACAAAACGCGCTCTAGAATCGATACTAACGGGGTTGAAATGGCGTATCGTTCAAGAACCCCTCACCTGCCGCGGTGACTTTCAAGAGGCCTTTATCAAACAATGTGAAGAACTTGGCATGTGCGTAGCGGCAAGTTTAGACGCTGGCATTATCTAGTTGGGCAACACCAATTGAACAATGCCTACCACTATCATAATAAATAAAAAGGCTAAGATAAATCCGCTAGCAATAAATACTTTGTAGTTACCGTGTTTAAAATCTCGCTGTCTGCGCGAATCCTTTGAAACTCCCAAAAATGACAACATCGTGCTTCCCACCATTTGCAAAAACGTTGGCGCTATATCATCATCTTTTTCATTATCAACTTTCATTATCAACTTTCATTATCAACTTTCATTATCACTACCTTATCTTTAAATTTAGAGCGCTTCTATTATTTAAGATTTTCGTTTGAGCTTAGTATGCAGGCAGATAGGTTTTAAAAACTGCAATGTGCATGCGACTCCCGTGTGCCGCATGCACATCTATCACCGGAATCTAACGAAAAGAAAATTAATAGAGCTGCTCTTTTGGCAATTTTATCATCTCAACGGGCCTGTTCAGGCTGTAAATTTTAAAAACTCAACTAGAATGAGTTAAACAACAACATTAATGAACTTTTATGGACATAAACTTAAACGACCTCGCTGTATTAATTGTAGAACCATCGGGCACACAGCAACGTATTATTGAGCGTGAACTCAATAGCCTAAACATCGATAAAGTAGATTGCGTAACCACTGCGCAAGAAGCTTTAGACTATATCAAATCGGGCGCTCCCGATTTGATTCTAAGCGCCTATTACCTGAGCGACATGACAGGCAGCGAGTTGCTACACACCCTTAGAGAAGGTGAAACAAACCAAGCCATCTGCTTTGTGCTTGTTTCCAGCGTTACAGATATCCGGCAGCTTGATGCTGTTCGTCAAGCAGGTGTTGTAGCCATTTTACCTAAGCCTTTTGCCGCCAACGATTTAGAGTTGGCACTTAGAACGACGTTAAGCCATCTAAACCCTGAAGACGTCGAATTAAACAGCAATGACTTAGATGATTTAAGAATTCTTCTTGTTGATGACAGCAAACTTGCTCGAAAACACATTAAACGCACCCTAGCCTCAATGGGCTTAGAAAACGTAACCGAAGCCGAAGATGGCCGTGAAGCAGTTGGAATTTTAGATAACACATTATTTGATTTGATTATCACCGACTACAACATGCCTGAAATGGATGGACGCGAGTTATCCGCCTACATTAGAGAGCAAAGCAGCCAATCCTCCGTACCCATTCTTATGGTCACAAGCGAGCACGACAGCAGCCGTTTAGCAGCCGTTCAACAAGCCGGTGTTTCTGCCATTTGCGACAAACCCTTTGAGCCAGAAAATGTGAGACAATTAATCGCACAGATGATTAACTAAACCTATAACCTCTTAGAAATAGCGCCCTATTTTCACCCATACACTTTTTTCTACCTATCAGTGTAGTTTTTTTATTAGGCCCAATTAACCATACCGCCCAGACAATTACTGAATACACCTTAACCTCTACTTTTAACTTCGGTTAATAATAAGAAGATACAACAGCAAGAACTCTTACAATAGTTTAGAACAGCGTTATGCACTCTCTACGCCAATTTTTTAAACCTACCCTGGCTTCTTGCTGGTTCGGATACAAACCGTATTTTATGGCGCTTAATGTTCCAATAACAAACCAGCATCACAATTTACCTTATTTTTAAACTAAATGAATGTGATTTATACTGCACAATCCCTTATTTTCTACTATATTAGTTAAGTAATATTTATTATGCATTCATTACAGGGATTTATTTGAATCAACATGGCAGTATCTAGCGAAAAAATTTACTTGGGCGGCTTGGCTAGGCGGCTTGTTTTAGACGGTTTAATTACTGAAGAAGTCGCGCGCAAATACCTTGACGAGGCGAATAAAAAGAAGCAAACTTTTGTGACTCATTTAGTTGAGCAAAAAGTTTTAGATAGCCGAACCATTGCGCTTTCAGCTTCTGAAGAATTTGGCGTTCCTCTGTTTGATATTAATGCGCTTAATAAGGACGTCATTCCAAAAGGCTTGGTGGATGAAAAACTCGTTCGTAAGCACCATGCACTCCCCATGTTTAAACGCGGTAACAAGCTGTTTGTTGCTGTGTCWGACCCTACAAACCTTCAAGCACTGGACGAAATAAAGTTTCAAACCAGAACAAGCACCGAAGCAATTCTTGTTGAAGAGGACAAGTTGGCTCGCGCGATTGAAAGCGCTATGGATGAAGAAGACACATCCATGGACGACTTGCTGGACGAAGACTTAGATAATATTGATTTTACCGATACATCTGATGATGCATCTTCTGATGACATTGATAGCGATATTGATGACGCCCCAGTCGTTCGGTTTGTGAATAAAATTTTATTGGATGCTATTAAAAAAGGTGCATCTGATATTCATTTTGAGCCTTACGAAAAGAAATTTAGAATTCGCACTCGTCAAGATGGAATTCTTAAAGAGGTCGCGTCACCCCCAATGAATATCGCAAATAAGTTAACTTCGCGCATTAAGGTAATGTCTCGAATGAATATTTCAGAAAGGCGTATTCCACAAGATGGTCGTATTAAAATGGCGCTATCTAAAACTCGAGCTATCGATTTTCGTGTGAACACCTGCCCTACATTATATGGTGAAAAAATTGTGTTACGTATTTTAGACCCTACTAGCGCACAGGTAAGTATTGAGCAACTTGGTTTTGATCCTGAACAAAAAGAACATTTTTTAAAAGCTATTGCAAAACCTTACGGAATGATCTTAGTAACTGGACCAACAGGTAGTGGCAAAACGGTTAGCCTATATACGGCACTTAATTTATTAAATAAACCTGACATTAATATTTCTACTGCTGAAGACCCCGTAGAAATCACAGTTTCGGGAATTAACCAAGTAAACGTTAACCCAAAAACCGGCTTATCTTTTGCTGTAGCACTACGTGCCTTCTTACGACAAGATCCAGATATTATTATGGTCGGTGAAATTCGTGACCTTGAAACGGCTGAAATTTCTGTTAAGGCCGCACAAACTGGTCACTTAGTGTTATCCACTTTACATACAAACGATGCACCACAAACATTGAATCGTTTAAATCAAATGGGAATTCCTCCCTATAATGTTGCATCTGCTGTCTTACTGATTATGGCGCAGCGTCTTGCTAGAAAACTGTGTGACAAATGCAAACAACAAGAAGAACTACCTAAAGAACTTCTTATTAAAGAAGGCTTTACTCCAGAAGATGCTAAAAACCTTAAAACTTATAAAGCTATCGGTTGTGACCACTGCGTTAATGGTTATAAAGGCCGTGTAGGTATTTTTCAAGTAATGCCTATTTCAGAAGACATGGAAAAGCTAATCATTAAAGGCGGCTCGACTAAAGATCTAGAAAAGCAATCAGCAGATGAGGGAATATCAACCCTCAGGGAATCCGGTTTAGTAAAAATTAAAGCGGGTGTCACCAGTATTGAAGAAATTAACCGAATCACAAAAGATTAAATATTATGGCTGCAAATACATCTAAAGATACTTATATTTGGGAAGGAACAGACAGTAAAGGCAACCGCAGCAAAGGTGAAATTAGCGCCAGAAGTGATGCTATCGTAAAAGCAGAGCTTCGCCGCCAAGGTATTCGTCCTCTCAAGGTTAAGAAAAAATCTAAGCCACTATTTGGTGGCGCAGGCGGGAAACCGATTACCCCAAAAGATATTGCTATTTTTAGTCGCCAGTTAGCCACCATGATGGCTGCCGGCATACCATTAGTGCAATCGTTTGATATTATTGGCAAAGGGCATGACAAGCCGGCCATGCAAGAGATGTTAGGCGACATTAAAGCAACTATTGAAGGCGGATCAACGCTAACTGAAGGTCTTAACAAATACCCCTTCCAGTTTGACGAGCTGTTTTGTAACCTTGTAGAAGCTGGTGAACATGCCGGTATTCTTGAAGAATTACTTGTTAAGATTGCTATATATAAAGAAAAAACCGAGAGCATGAAAGCTAAAATAAAAAAAGCTCTCACTTACCCCATCTCTGTTCTTGTCGTCGCTGTTATCGTCACCTCTATCCTATTAATATTTGTTGTACCACAATTTGAAAGCTTATTTAAAAGCTTTGGCGCTGACTTACCCGCGTTCACTCAAATGGTCGTTAATATGTCGCGATTTATGCAAGAGTCATGGTGGATTGTATTTGGTATTATTGGAGCCGTTGTATACAGCCTCTTGCAAATCAAAAAACGCTCACGTAAATTCAATCATTTTCTCGATAGGACCATGCTTAAAATGCCCATTATCGGAGAAATATTAAATAAGGCCGCCATAGCACGCTTTGCACGAACCCTATCTACCATGTCTGCAGCTGGCGTTCCTTTAGTCGAAGCACTTGAATCAGTTGCTGGAGCAACTGGCAATATTGTTTATTCCGATGCGGTACTGCAAATGAGAGAACAAGTTGCAACCGGACTCCAACTTCAACAATCGATGAAAAATGTTGAGATTTTTCCGCACATGGTTATTCAAATGGTCGCCATTGGTGAAGAAGCTGGCTCTGTTGAAACCATGCTTGGTAAAGTTGCAGACTTCTATGAAGAAGATGTCGACAATGCCGTAGAAAATCTGGCCACACTTATCGAACCCATAATAATGTCTATTTTAGGAGTGTTAGTCGGCGGCTTGATTATAGCAATGTATTTGCCAATCTTTAAAATGGGCTCAGTGATCTAAGCACATTGCACACATACAAACTCTAGATCATGGTCGTTATCCAAGCGTTTGAACAAAACGCATATTTTTTATATTTCGCTGTAGGTCTTTTAGGTTTACTCGTTGGCAGCTTCCTTAATGTTGTTGTGTACCGTCTTCCAATTATGCTACAAAAAAGTTGGCGTTATGATTGCTTTAGTTTTCTGGAGCAAGAAGACCCGCAAGCTTCTTCGACTGAAATTTTTAACTTATCTCAACCACGTTCACGTTGCCCTTCTTGCGATCATCCTATTAGTGCGCTCGAAAATATTCCCGTCTTAAGTTATCTCTTTTTAAAAGGGCGCTGTAAAAACTGCAAAACATCCATCTCAATCAGATACCCAAGTGTCGAGTTAACCACTGCCGTTTTATCCATTGTTATCGCTATTCAGTTTGGCGTTACAATCCAAATGTGCACCGCACTACTATTCACATGGACATTAATTTGCCTAACACTGATTGATTTTGATACGCAATTATTGCCAGATACGATTACGCTCCCCTTGCTTTGGTTTGCCTTATTCACCAGCCTCTTTCATGTTTTTATAACACCCGAGACTGCTCTTATTGGCGCTCTAGTTGGTTACTTAAGCCTTTGGTCTGTGTTTTGGCTTTTTAAGTTTGTGACAGGCAAAGAGGGCATGGGGTACGGTGATTTCAAGTTACTAGCCGCTATTGGCGCTCTACTAGGATGGAAAATGCTACCGCTCGTTATTATGTTATCTGCTTTTGTGGGCGCCTTTATTGGGCTATCGTTTATCGCAATTCAAGGACGTAATAAAAACACACCCATGCCTTTTGGCCCTTACCTATCCATCGCAGCTTTTATTGCGTTAATTTGGGGGCACGAAATCAATGAAGCCTATCTCCAATTTGTAGGTATGTAACCCCAATGTTAATCATTGGCTTAACGGGTGGAATTGGCTGCGGAAAATCAACTGTCACTGATCTTTTTAAACAAAAAAACATCCCCGTTGTTGACGCTGATGACATTGCCCACGACATTGTACAACCCGGCCAAGCTGCTCTTAATATACTTGAGCAACACTTTGGTCCTCGCATTATTTCAAATAATGGCTCACTTAATAGAGACGTATTACGCGACATTGTTTTTAATAACCCTAAAGAAAAAGAGATATTGGAAAGTATCTTACACCCGATTATTTATAGCACCCTGTCCGCGCAATTAGCTAAATTCACGTCCCCATACGGTATTCTYAGCGTGCCGTTAYTAATCGAAACTCAGCATCAAAAAGATGTGGATCGCGTATTAGTTATTGACTGCTCTGAATCGACACAAATTTCACGCGTTAAACAACGAAATCAATTAAGCGATGAAACAATCAGCTCAATCATGTCGACCCAATGTTCTCGGGCATTTCGTTTAGAACAGGCGAATGAAGTGATTACGAATGAAGGTTCGCTAGAGGACTTAGAACAGTGCGTACAGGCTTTGCACGAACGTTACTTAGAAATAAGCAGTAGCCAAAATTCGTAATATCCTGCAAAATAACGATTTTAAAATCCCATAATCATCTAGTGCCTGATCAAATTACATACGAATTACCTCTTAGCGAACGTATTCGCACCTTTTTAAGATTAGAGGGTTTATTTGAGCAAATACAGCACTTTTCTCAACACGACAACGAGTGGCATAATCGAGCTGAACTCAGTTGTCTGCTTGATATACTCGCTCTTTCTGGCCGAACAGACTTAAAAAATGAAATTTCTAAAGAAGTTGAGAGACATACCAAGTCCTTAGTCATTTTTGCACAAAACCCCAACGTTGACAGTAACAAACTAGAGCAAAGTATCGAACAACTTAGCCAATTGAATTTAACCTTGCTTTCTTCTCAAGGTAAACTTGATTACATTGTTAGCCAAGTCGATTTGCTCAAGTGTTTGGCGCAGCGTAATTGCCTTCCTGGTGGGACATGTGATTTTGACCTACCTGCTTATCATTTTTGGCTGAACCAACCCTTGTTAGATCGCCGCGAACAAATCCAATCGTGGACTCAACACCTTGTTCCTATCCAACAAGCGATTAATTTATTGCTTCAGTTTATCCGTGCCAGCGCTGTTCCTATACAAAAAACAGCTCATGCTGGTTTTTATCAACAAACGCTAGAAGGCGCTCAACCTATCAAGTTATTACGCGTTTCACTGCAGAAAGACTCGCCTTATTTCACCGAAATAAGTGGTGGAAAGCACCGGTTCACCGTGCGTTTTATGAAGCCTTCAGGGTCAGAAAGGCCTCAACAAACATCGGCTGATGTGAATTTCTCACTCAGTATTTGTCAGTTATAACGCCATGACAACATCTGTTAATTGCCCTACTTGTAAGAAACAAGTCATATGGATTCCAACATCAGAATTCAAGCCGTTCTGCTCTGAACGCTGTAAGTTGATTGACCTGGGTGAATGGGCCTCTGAGCAACACAGTATTGCTGGGGAACAAGCCTTTCTACCTGATCAGCCACTCGATGATTATTAAGCTATTCTTTTAGAAACCACGAATACCCGCGACACCTCGCGCGCCATTAAGTTTCGCTCTATCTAAATCTTGTTTGTTTAACCCCCCCAACGCATAAATTGGCATAGGTAAAACCTCATCTACTAACTGGCCAAGAATCTGCCAGCCCAACGGTTTAGCTTCATGATGGGTCTTTGTCTTTTGTACAGGAGAAAGCGTGGCGAATAGCACGCCCATATCTTTTGCCTTTTTCAACTCGGCTCCGTTATGGCACGATGTCGCTATGGATATATTATTGGGCAAAGGCTGATCGATATTATTCAATTCATGGGCGCTTAAATGAACACCGTCTGCTTGCAATTCAATCCCCACAGCCAATGTTGTATTTAAATACAACCGTACATTAGTTCGCTTTGCTTTATCAACCGCTTGCTTTGCTAGTGCTTTAAATGCTGGTGATGCTAATGATTTAGCACGAAGCTGAATCATAGTGTAGCCCTGTTCAATCAACTTATCTAAGTGGGTTAACATCATCGCTTCATCACCCAAACACTCGTCAATGATAGGGTAAAAATCAGGCAACATAAGTTGATTAATAATCGCTTGATTAGCGTCTGGAAAAGAAAACTTATTGAGGTTTGAGATGGCCACCCACTTTATGGGCTGTCGCTCCAGACCGCGTGCTTCACCTTGGAATATATCAATAAGGTGCACATTGAGATGAACAAATAAATCATTGTAATAATGTTCAATGTTGATTAATGGCGTTGAGGACAACACCTCGATACCCAACTCTTCATACAATTCACGTTTTAATGCTTGCTCTACTGTTTCACCCTTTTCAAGTTTGCCACCGGGAAATTCCCACAAGCCCCCTTGATGTGCTGACTCGTCACGTTGGCTAATAAGCACTTCACCTTTCGAGTTCTTAATTACGCCAACTGCTACGTTCAACATCACTACACGTTAGCTAAGAACGGTATTCAGCATTAATTTTGACATAGTCGTACGAAAAATCGCAGGTTAAAACCGTCGCAGAGTATTCACCTTGAGATAACAGGACGCGCACTTTTATTTCCTCTTGATTCATCACCGCTTGCCCTTTCTCTTCGGTGTAATCAACTGAGCGTTGACCCGCTTGGACGATACAAACGTCATCTAAATAGATAGAAACCTCATCCACATTAATATTACTTATATTTGCACGGCCAACAGCCGCTAGTATTCTGCCCCAATTGGGGTCAGATGCAAAAAAAGCGGTTTTTACCAATGGTGAATGGGCAATTGTGTACGCGACCTCTTTAGCATCCTCAACACTCTCAGCTTGTTCCACTTGCACTTTAATTAGCTTGGTTGCTCCCTCGCCATCACGCACAATCGCTTCCGCCAACGAACAACAAACGTGTTGCAAAGCAGATAAGAATTTCGCGTAGCGTGGGTCATCTATAGACGTAATGAAAGGTAGCTCTACCGCCCCTGTTGCCATTAGAACGACGGCATCATTAGTCGATGTGTCACCGTCTACCGATATGCTATTAAAAGAAACGTCGACGGATTCTTTGAGCATCTGCTGAAGCAAATTTTTAGCAATCGGCATATCTGTCGCAATATAAGACAGCATCGTCGCCATATCGGGCCGAATCATGCCTGAACCTTTTGCAATTCCCGTTATTGTTACTTCTTTGCCATCAACTTCAAAAGAAACTGTAGAGCCCTTTTGACAGGTGTCTGTCGTCATAATGGCTTTCGTTGCGGCTAACCAATTATCGGCGCTTAAAGAAGTAACGGCAGCTTGTAAACCACCTATTAGCTTATCAACAGGGAGCGTTTCGCCAATAACACCTGTTGAAAAGGGCAAGATTGTTGATGCGTCTGATTGGACCTGCTTCGCCAGAGCTTCACAACATTGCTTTGCGGTCTGTATGCCTGCGTTGCCAAGCCCTGCATTTGCATTACCGGAGTTAATTAATAGAAAGCGCGGTGAATTTATTACCAAATGTTTTTTAGCCAACAACACGGGCGCTGCGCAAAATTTATTGTTGGTGAATACGGCTGCTAGTTGAGTCTTATCACTCAACTCAAAAAGCGTTAAATCATCTCGTTGCGTTTGTGAAATTCCCGCCGATGCAGTTCCGATACGAATACCGTTAATCGATTTCAACTTTAATGGAACAATTCCTCCCACAGGCATACTGTCGACTCCTATTCGTGTCTTAAACCCGAAGGGTATAAGTGTCGTTCATACAAATAATTTCGGTTCAGTTTTATAGCTTGCCGTGGCATTGCTTAAACTTTTTACCTGAACCACAAGGACAGGATTCATTACGACCCACTTTCTTATCTGAGCGTTTAAACGGTTGGCCTTTATCCGCTTCTTCGCTCACAGGTTCATCATCCAACGCATTAGCATCGGCATGCTGAAATTCCATTTTCTGCTGTACCCGGCGTTGATTATCAATCGCCTGAACATCTTCTTCAGCCCTAACTTGCACTTTTGTGACCAGCATAACCACTTCGTTCTTTAACGCGTCTAACAAACTTGTAAATAACTGGAACGCTTCACGCTTATATTCTTGCTTAGGGTCTTTTTGTGCGTAGCCTCGTAAGTGAATCCCCTGCCTTAAGTGATCCATTGCACCTAGATGATCTCGCCATAGAGAATCCAGTGTTTGCAACATTACCGCTTTTTCAAAGTGACGCAAAACTTCAGCACCGGCTAGAATTTCTTTTTTGGCATACGCCTCATCAACGTTTTTATGAATCTGCTCACGCAAGGTCTCTTCATTCAAGCTACTGTCGTCTTCCAATAGCTGCTTAATATCTAATTTACACAAGAATTCTTCTTCTAACGCTACTTGTAAGCCATCTACATCCCACTGTTCTTCCATAGACTGCTGTGGAATATATTGGCTAATAAGCTGTCCAAGTACATCGTCGCGAATTGAAGTGATCGTGTCGGCTATGTTTGACGCCTCCATAATCTCGTTGCGTTGTTCGTATATCACCTTACGCTGGTCATTAGCTACATCATCGTATTGAAGCAGTTGTTTACGAATGTCAAAGTTATGCCCTTCAACTTTTCGCTGTGCATTTTCAATCGCTTTGCTAACCCACGGATGCTCTATCGACTCGCCATTTTCCAAGCCTAACTTTTGCATCAAGCCCGCTACTCGTTCAGATGCAAAAATACGCATCAAACTATCTTCTAACGACAAGTAAAAACGGCTTGAACCCGGGTCACCTTGTCGGCCAGATCGGCCTCTTAACTGGTTATCAATACGGCGTGATTCATGGCGTTCCGTGCCGATAACGCGCAAACCACCCGCATCAATCACCGCCTGATGTTTTTCTTGCCATTGTGGCGAAGCTGCATTCTCTTCGTCCTTTCCGCCCAACACGATATCCGTTCCACGACCCGCCATATTGGTGGCGATAGTCACTGAACCTGACGCACCTGCATTGGCAATAATCTGCGCTTCTCTTTCGTGCTGTTTTGCATTCAACACTTCATGCGGCACTTTCTTTTTAGTTAAGTTGTCTGAAATAAATTCAGATACTTCTATCGACGTAGTGCCGACTAAAACCGGTTGTTTCCGTTTGTAGCAATCTTCTATATCTTCTACAACCGCTTCATATTTTTCTTTCGCTGTTTGATAAATCAAGTCACCCGCATCTTCGCGCATCATGTCTCTATGCGTTGGGATAACAATAACTTCTAATCCATAAATTTGCTGGAATTCAAAGGCTTCGGTATCGGCCGTACCTGTCATTCCAGAGAGCTTGTCATACATTCTAAAGAAGTTCTGGAATGTAATAGCTGCCATGGTTTGATTTTCGCTTTGGATTTTTACATTTTCCTTCGCTTCAACGGCTTGATGTAATCCTTCTCCCCAGCGTCTGCCAGGCATAGTCCGGCCTGTAAATTCATCAACGATAACCACTTGGTCTTTTTGTAAGATGTAATCGACATCTTTTTGGTACAGCGCTCTCGCACGTAATGCCGCATAAACGTGATGCATCAAGCCAACATTCGCCGCATCATATAAGCTTTCATTTTCACTTAATAAGCCACATTCTGTCAGCAAATCTTCAATTCTCTCGTGTCCTAATTCCGTTAAGAAAACCTGCTTTGCTTTTTCATCTACTTTAAAGTCACCTGACTCCTTCGTTTCACCTTCATTCTCTTCTACTTCTTTTGTGAAATCCTTCGTCAGTTCATTTAGCTGAATGTACAAGTCGCTTTTATCTTCGGTAGGGCCCGAAATTATAAGCGGCGTTCTCGCCTCATCGATAAGGATAGAATCCTCTTCATCAATAATCGCATAATTGAGTTTGCGCTGTACTTTATCTTCAACACTAAACGCCATGTTATCGCGCAAGTAGTCAAAGCCAAATTCGTTATTTGTGCCGTAGGTAATATCCGCTGCATAAGCTTCACGACGCTGCTCAGGGCTCATTACATTAATAATAACCCCCGTTGACATACCTAAAAACTCGAACAGCTGGCCCATCCACTCGGAATCACGCTCGGCTAAATAGTCGTTCACCGTGACCATGTGCACGCCTTCGCCCGGTAGTGCATTCAAGTAGGCCGCCAGCGTAGCCACCAAGGTTTTACCCTCGCCTGTTTTCATTTCAGCAATGCGTCCATCATTCAATACCATACCGCCAATCAACTGAACATCGAAATGACGCATTCCTAAGGCTCGAACACCTGCTTCCCGAACCACTGAAAATGCCTCTGGCAAAATATCTTCTAATGTTTCTCCAGCGTCTAACCGACCTCTGAATTCTTCAGTTTTGGCTTTCAGTGCAGCATCGTCTAAGGCTTTAATTTGCTCCTCAAACGCATTGGTGTTGTTGACGATTTTTTGTTTTGCTTTAACCAGCCGATCATTGCGGCTACCAAACAATTTTTTTGCGATGGTTGAAATCATTAGTGTTCGATTCTATATGTAAAACGAAAGGCCGAATGATACCGCATAATATGGTATGACTGGCATTTGAAAACGCGAATTTATTGAATTATCGCGCGCTATAAAGGTATTTGCGCGGATTTACTTTCTTGCCGTGACGTAAAACTTCGAAATGTACGTGAGGCCCAGTTGAACGGCCTGTTGATCCCATTTTTGCGATGACATCACTTTGTTTCACCATATTGCCCATATTCACTAAGATCTCTTTATTGTGCCCATAGCGAGTCACATAGCCCGAGCCATGATCAACTTCAATCAAGTTACCATAACCATTCCTATCACCCGCCCACGTTACGATACCCGAGGCTGCTGCTAATACATGTGTGCCAGTTTTTCCAGCAATGTCCACACCGTGATGAAATCTCCGTTTTCCTGTGAATGGATCAGCACGGTAACCATAATGAGACGATAACCAGCCTTTTTCTACAGGCAAACCCGCTGGGCGTACTTCTTTAGATAGACGTTTATTGGCTGAGAATGTATCAAGCAAGTTTAACTGTTTTTCACGCAGGCTTAATTGCTCATCAAGACGTTGAATATCTTGCAAAAGCTGGCCTTCTGTAAAGCTTTCTGGGTCACTAACAATATCAGCACTACCTACTGCAGGTAATTCATCAAAATTGAACTCGGGTGCATTCAGCTTTGCCTTCTTGGCCAAATGCTCACCTACGGCATTCAGCCTAGTTAACTGCGCTTGCATTTGCCCCACACGTAACGCCATTCCATCTAAGGTATTGCGCATTTTTTCCTGCAACCTTTCAAGTTCCGCACGTTGTACGAGTAATTCTTGAACAACAACGGCTTCTTGTTTAGCAATTTGGCTTACCGGCGCTTGTGAAAATGTAAAATAGCCCACCAACAACACCGTAAAACCGCATATTAACGCGGTAATGATGTTTTTTTGGCTATTAGAAAAACTGATGGATTTCTTTTGGCCTTTTGTTAACAGTATAATTTGCATAGTATTAAAATTTATTAATGTCACTCTATGTTTAAACGATCATCCAAATACAATAATGCATCGAATGGTCTACAACGTATTCAGCAAAACCTTGTTCAGCAGCGGCGGTTGCTTAATATTGTCCAATCATGCCTTAGCGAAGAACTGGCAACACATTGCTTGCACGTGACCTTACATAAAAACAAAGTCACTCTATTTACCAACTCTTCAATCTGGGCCTCAAAGTTAACGTATATGCGGCCCGTTATTTTAAAAACTCTATCAGATCAATTTAGTGATACAGTTCATGCTTTGAAAGTTAAAGTGTTAATTAATCAAACAGCTACTCACCTAAAAAAACCAAAAAAACTATCTAATAAGGCGCTTAATATCTTATCTAACTCTAATTCCAGCGCGCCTAACGACAAACTCAGCACGTCAATGAGCAAACTCATTACGACACTAAAAAAGAATAAGCTATGTGACTAAACGGATGCGGATAACGGTTCGATATATGAGATAGGGAATTCGTCATCGTCTTCAAACGTTACTTCTTCCCATGCATCTTGCTGGCTTAACAATTTTCTCAACAGTCTATTATTAAGCTCATGACCCGATTTATGACCTTGGAATTCACCAATCAAGCTATGGCCGAGTAAATACAAATCACCAATCGCGTCTAGAATTTTATGCTTTACGAATTCGTCTTCATAGCGCAGGCCATCTTCATTTAGCACTCTAAAGTCATCCACCACAATAGCGTTATCCATACTTCCGCCTAGCGCTAGGTTACGTTTACGTAACGCTTCTATATCTTTCATAAAGCCAAACGTTCGAGCGCGACTGATTTCTTTCACAAATGATGTGGATGAAAAGTCGATGGTTGCTTTTTGTAGGTGTGATGCAAAGACGGGGTGTTCGAATTCGATACTAAAACCCACCTTAAAGCCTTCAAATGGAACAAAGCTGGCCCATTTATCTCCATCTTCAACACGAACTTCTTTTTTAATACGAATATAACGTTTTGGTGCATTTTGCTCTTCTATACCCGCAGATTGCAATAGAAAAACAAATGGGCCCGCGCTACCATCCATAATGGGCACTTCAGCAGCACTTAAATCAATAAAAACATTATCGATGCCTAACCCAGCAATCGCAGATAACAAATGTTCTACCGTTGATACTCGAACACCATCCTGAATAAGTGTGGTGGATAACTGTGTATCACCCACATTTTCAGCTTTTGCAGGAATAACTACCGGCTCATCGAAATCCACACGGCGAAACACAATGCCAACATTTATGCCGGCAGGCCGTAAGGTCAAATAGACCTTTTCACCACTGTGCAAACCAACGCCAGTAGCACGAATCACATTTTTAAGTGTCCGTTGTTTAATCATTAAGAACTCCCAAGCAGGTCAGTAAATATATTTTGTTATTATTTTTATTCTGAAGATTCTAACACATTTTAATATTTTACAAAAAACGCCCCTTTATTCTTACTATTTGGCGCCGCTCTTAAATACCCTGCTTAAGAGCGGCATTACCAATGCCCTTGCACTAATCAGCTTGTCTTCTTAAAAATGCTGGAATATCTAAAAATGCTGGATCTATTGTTTCATCCAAACCACTCACTTTTTGCTGTTTTTCAAAGTTTTGTTTATCACGCATAATCGTTGGAATATCTAAATCTTCTGGATTTAAATTTGCCACTTTTATAGTTTCTCTTTGCACTTGTACAATCGGTGTTGGCTGTACAACTGCCTCTTTTCTTCCGAGCCCTGTTGCTACGACTGTTACGCGCATTTCATCAGATAAATCTTGATCAATCACTGTGCCAACAACAACGGTTGCATCTTCGGAGGCAAACTCTCTAATGGCTTCGCCAACTTCCTCGAACTCACCAATAGACATATCCAGCCCTGCTGTGATATTTACCAAAATACCTCGAGCTCCTTGCACATTGATATCTTCTAATAGAGGACTATGAATAGCCGCTTCTGCAGCTTCTCTCGCTCTTGATTCGCCTCTTGCAGTGCCCGTACCCATCATTGCATCACCCATTTCAGACATAACTGTTCTAACGTCTGCGAAATCGACGTTGATTAAGCCAGGCCGTGTTATCAGTTCAGCAATGCCTTGTACCGCACCTAACAACACATCATTAGCTGCTTTAAAGGCATTCAATAAGCTCATTTCTTTACCTAGCACGTGTAATAACTTTTCATTTGGAATAGTGATTAATGAATCCACGTGATGGGCTAGTTCTTCAATGCCTTTATCAGCAATCATCATTCTTTTCTTGCCTTCAAAAGGGAAAGGCTTTGTGACAACCGCCACTGTAAGAATACCCATTTCTTTTGCAATTTCAGCAACAATAGGTGCCGCACCAGTACCTGTTCCACCACCCATACCAGCAGTTATAAACACCATATCTGCACCTGCAATCACTTCTTGAATACGTTCTCTATCTTCAAGTGCCGCCTGACGACCCACGTCTGGGTTTGCTCCCGCGCCTAGCCCTTTAGTGCTGTTACTACCTAGCTGTAACACAGTACGCACCGGCGTATTTTTAAGTGCTTGCGCGTCTGTATTTGCGCAAATAAACTCAACACCATCTATCTGGCTGTTGACCATATGGTTAACTGCGTTGCCACCACCGCCGCCAACACCAATAACCTTAATTACTGCGTTTTGTGTTTGTGCATCCATTAATTCAAACATTGTCATTCCCCTTTCTAGTTTATCTTGTACTTAATTCAAAAATTATTAAAAATTGCCCTGAAACCAACTCTTCATTTTTTCCCACATCGCCAAAAACCCGCCTTTCACTTCACTACTATTTGCCACGCTGTTTTGCTGCCCGAACAACAACAAACCTACCCCCGTTGCATAAATCGGGTTACGTACCACTTCACTTAATCCGGAAACATATTGCGGATAACCTAATCGAACCGGCATATGGAAAACCTCTTCAGCCAGCTCGACCAAACCTTCTACTTTTGCACTACCACCGGTCAATACAACACCTGCTGCAACGATGTCTTCAAAGCCGCTCCTTCTTAATTCGGCTTGAATCAACATCATCAATTCCTCATACCGTGGTTCAATTATTTCAGCTAAATTGCCCCGTGAAATTTTTCGCGTTGGCCTATCACCAATACTTGGCACATCAATCATTTCGTCTTGTTTGACGAGCTGGGTCAGCGCGCATGCGTATTTCAACTTAATTTCATCTGCGTGTTGAGTAGGCGTACGTAATGCAACTGCAATATCATTAGTTACTTGATCGCCTGCTATTGGGATGACTGCCGTATGGCGTATAAACCCATCACAAAACACAGCGATATCTGTTGTACCGCCACCAATATCAACCAAACAAACACCGAGTTCTTTCTCATCATCTGTTAATACAGAGCTACTCGATGCTAATTGCTCTAAAATAATATCGTCCACTTCCAGCCCGCAGCGGCGCACGCATTTGATTATGTTTTGTGCCGCGCTAACAGCGCCAGTAACAATATGCACCTTCGCTTCAAGACGTATTCCAGCCATGCCAACAGGCTCTTTAATTCCTTCCTGCCCATCAATAATAAATTCTTGCGGCATGATATGAAGAATTTTCTGATCCGCAGGGATGACCACCGCTCTAGCAGCATCAATCACACGCTCTATGTCTGATGTATTAACTTCGCTGTCTTTAATTCCTACCACGCCATTGGAGTTAAGGCTGCTAATATGGCTGCCTGCAATACCGACAAATACTGAATTGATTTGGCAACCCGCCATCAACTCCGCCTCTTCAATAGCGCGTTGTATTGAGTGAACCGTCGATTCCAAATTAACCACCACACCTTTTTTTAGGCCTCGTGAAGGATTTGAGCCAATGCCAATCACATCAATCGTTCCATCAGGTGTGATTTCCCCGACAATAGCGGCGACTTTTGACGTTCCAATGTCTAAGCCAACGATTAAATTTTTATCACTATTCTTCTTCATTTTCCTAGCCCTTTATTGGCTTACTTTGATTGTTTCTGGCAAGTTTATTCAGCTTTGTGCTATCAAACCTTTGACCATTTTTCCATGTCACTGCTACACCATTTGGGTAGCGCAAATCAACTGTTTCTATACGATCTAATAAACCACCTTCTAATGAGGCTACCAACGTTAATGATTTATTAATATTTTTCGCCGCAAATAGATTGCCTGCTTTAATGACGATGCCGTTTGTTAATTCCGCCAACCAACTGCCGTGCTCGGCTAAAGTCAGTTTCTTAACAGACACGCCTATCTTTTTGATTAACTCATCAATTCGTTGTTGCTCTTCTAATACGCTGTTACTGCTTACGTCCTTCCCTGACAAGTAAGGCAAATCGAACGAAGCGTGGTTAAAATCTGGATTAAAAATTTCGCCGCGTTCATTTAATAATTTCGTGTTATTCCAAATAGCTACGGGGCGTTGTTCTTTCAACGACACAACGATTGTGTCAGGCCATATACGCCTTACTCTCGCTTCATCAACCCACTCAAGTGACGTCGTTTTACTCACTATGGCAGCCGCATCCATCGAGAAATAACCTGTATTCACCAATTGTGAAAGCGCTGTTGAAATAGACTCTCTACTCACGTGTTGCAATTCACCTTCTATGCGTACCTGCTTAATTGGCATCGTGCTGGGTTTACCTAACCAGTTAAACAATTGCCAAGTGGCCAATGCTAACAATACAAGTAACATTRATGCGGTAGCGAATGGCGCATACTGCTTAGCTAATGCTCGTACTTGCGCGCTCATTTCAGCACCCCTGCTTTCGGCATGCTGGTTTCTAAAATTTGCCAAACCAATTGTTTGAAATCGATGCCTGCTTGTTTTGCCGCCATGGGCACTAGGCTATGACTCGTCATACCTGGAACCGTATTAATTTCTAAAAATTGAGCTTTGTTAGATTCATCTATCATCAAGTCAACACGGCCCCAACCAGTACCGCCTAAGATTCTGAAAGCCTTCAAAGCCATTTCCTGCAGTGYYTTTTCCTCTTYAGCGCCTARRCCGCATGGGCAATGGTACTGCGTGGTGTCTAATTGATACTTGGCTTCATAATCATAAAAATCATTGGGTGTTT
>JAESRY010000002.1 GCA_016764415.1 Cycloclasticus sp.
GAACCATTTCACGCGATTCATTGGGGATTTCCAAACCAACCACCGATTTACCCGGAATAACTTCCACTACTCGAACGCTATGTGTCGACATTGAACGAGCTAAATCTTGAGCTAACCCGCTAATTCTGCTGGCTTTAATGCCGGGGGCTGGTTGCATTTCAAACCGTGTAATAACGGGTCCAGGGTTCACTTCCACAACATGAACTTCAACGCCAAAATCAAGTAATTTCAACTCAACGAGTCTGGAAAGCGCCTCTAATGCTTCTTTTGAATATCCCTCAACGTGCTCAACTGCATCATCTAGAAGGGACAATGTTGGCAAAGAGCCTCCTTGGTCATCAAATAAAACTGCTTGTCGTTCCTTATCTATACGTTCACTGGGTTTAATATCTTTAATAACAGGGTCAATGCGTGCCTTAGGTTTAGCAGAGAATATTTTTGTTTGTTTCTTGAAGCTAACAATGCGTTTCTTTTTAGCATCAACCGATGTTTTACGCTCTTTGCTGTCTTCAATATATGCCCGAATTAAATTGAAGCAATAAATGCTAAACGCCCCTAATTTATCCATYAAATTCAGCCAAGACAGACCCGTTGACAGCGTTATGCCAACTAAAAAGAAGCTGAATAGAATGAGAGTTGCTCCTTGGAAAGCAAACAGCTGAATTAAAAGGTCACTGAGTTCAAGCCCGATAATGCCGCCGGGAGTAGCAGGAATGGTGAGCCAATGTTGATAATAGTGCATATCTAGCAAGCCTGAGCCAGCTATTAAGAAGACAATAAAGCTTACCCAGCGAATAACTTGGTGAGCTATTGTGTTGGAGTGGTCTGAGCGCGCTTCAGACAAGAACTTCCACGCACTGCTAAATAGCATAAAGGGAAATGCAAAAGCCATGAAGCCTAGAATCGATAGCATAAAGTCAGACAACCACGCACCAACAAGGCCTGTAATGTTGAGCGCGACCTGCCCCGTGCCATGATGAGTCCAGCCAGGATCATTAACGTTGTAACTAAATAGCGCGCCTAATAAAAATAAGCCGCTTGCCAACAGCGCAAGAAAGGCCGACTCTCTTAACAGTTTGACCACTTTCTGATGCGCAGGTGATGCGTTAGGTATGTTCGTTTTTTGATTCACTTAGGCGTAAATAAATTCTAGGTTTGTTTTGTAATGTATTGTTATTTATAAATTAAATAGTTTTTTTATGATAATAAAAAGCGGCTCTAATGAATGTGCCATCTTTCACACTATCTTATCATTAACGTTCGAATTGTTAAGTGTTTTGAGAGTTTGATTCTTATTTAGAGACCGTTGCACGAGAGCCAGTTTTCGTGAGAGCACCAACAGTAGGCGCATTAGGCGAGGCAAAAAGAGGCGAAAAAGCGCAGTTTACAGAGTGTAAATGAGTATTTTGAGCCTATTTTTCTAGTGCCCCGTGTGGGTAAACGCAGTTATCGCGGAAAATGGACTCGTGCAAAGGTCTCATTTAACATTTAATAACATACACGTCATAACGGGTATTAGGGCTATTAACCTCATAGCTAGGCGCCTTATCATTTAATCGCTTAGCTGACTTTGGGCGTTTAACGACTACGCGGTGTAGCGCAGTATTTAAGGCGCTTTCAAATAAGCTTTTTTCATCGTCAGCATGGCCAACCAAATATTGTAAAACCTGCATTTCTTTTTTTATTTTTGCTGACTTCTTTCGATCTGGGTACATCGGGTCGAGATAGATAACATCAGGCCGTTGTTCATTATTGTTTCGAATGGCCACAAGGTATTCAATTGAGTTTTGGTGCAAGCATTGCATTCGGTTAATGACAGGCGCAATGTCAGCATCATCTCTGGCACGGCTTATTGCATCAACGAGTAGTGCATATAGCGCGGGGTGTTGCTCACATAACGTCACTTGAGCGCCTAAACTAGCTAAAACAAACGCATCACGCGCCAAACCTGCCGTAGCATCAAAAATTGTCCAACGGGGGTGTTTATAAAGGCCGCAGGCTTTTGCTAGGGGCTGGTTTTTACCGCCACCATATAAGCGGCGATGTTTAGATTTCCCGGCAACAAAATCAATGTGCAGACTTAACGACTCATTATTAATATTTAATTGAACAGTTAAGCGTTTCTCTTTAACGAGTAAAAAGCCTAACAAGCCTTCAGAACTGCTGAATGACTTAAAAATATCCTTAGCTAATAAATTTTGAACATCAGAAGCTAATGCGTCTGAATTATTTAGAATGAAAGGGAAAGCTGATGTCGGCAAAAATATCTATAAAGCAAAGGGATGAACCTTAATTTTAGCTGAAATAGAAAACAAGCAGGAAGTTAGTACAGGAATTTAGTCGAAAATGGGGTGGATGAAGGGGCTCGAACCCTCGACAACCAGAGTCACAGTCTGGGGCTCTACCAACTGAGCTACACCCACCATAGTCGACTTTTTTACAGAGTGGTACGCTTGGCAGGACTCGAACCTGCTACCCTCGGCTTAGAAGGCCGATGCTCTATCCAGATGAGCTACAAGCGCTTCATAATTAAGCATTAAAAACGTAGATTAGATAAATTGGTCGGGGTGGAGAGATTCGAACTCCCGACCCACTGCTCCCAAAGCAGTTGCGCTACCAGGCTGCGCTACACCCCGACTATCTAAGAAACCAATGCATAAATAATGCAATAACTCTGTAGGTGGGCGATAATACGGCACACAAGAATTTTGGTCAATGCTTCTTTATAGAAACCTCAAAAAATCATTATAAACACATGACACATCAAGTAATTAACGGAAAAAAAATTGCAGCTGAGCTTCGAACAGCAATAAAAAAACAAACCGATGCCCGCGTTTCGAAAGGGCTATCAAAACCTGGCCTAGCGGTGATTTTAGTCGGCGAAAATCCAGCATCTGAAGTGTATGTTCGTAATAAGTGCAACGCATGTGAAGAAGTGGGTTTTTATTCATTATCTAAGACGTTCCCTTACGGCGTTACAGAAGATGAATTATTAACATTAATAGATGAGCTAAATAATAATGTGGCTATTAATGGCATACTCGTTCAACTCCCTCTTCCTGATCATATTGATGAAGAAAAGGTAATTGAAGCAATTAATCCATTAAAAGATGTTGATGGCTTTCACCCATATAATGTTGGTCGATTAGCTTTGCGCATGCCTATTTTCAGGTCTTGCACGCCTAAAGGCATTATGACCTTACTAAAAAGCACGGGCGTTGCACTGGAAGGCAAAGAGGCAGTGGTTATCGGCGCGTCTAATATTGTAGGGCGGCCAGTTTCATTAGAATTGTTGATGGCACGCTGTACGGTTACCACGTGCCATAGTCGCACGATTGATGTTGAAGGACATGTAAAGCGCGCTGACATTGTTATTGCAGCTGTTGGTATTCCTGGCTTTGTGAAAGGCGGCTGGATTAAACCGGGTGCTATTGTGATTGATGTGGGTATTAATCGACTAGAAACAGGTAAATTAGCGGGTGATGTTGATTATGACGCAGCGGCTAAAAACGCTAGCTGGATTACGCCTGTACCGGGCGGCGTTGGCCCAATGACGATAGCATCGTTACTTGAAAATACGCTACAAGCAGCGGAATTACAAAATAGCTAAACTTAAGCCCTACGCCAAGTTGTACTGCTACCGCTGTCTTCTAAAATAACATCCTGCTCTTTTAATTCGTCTCGAATTTGATCGGCAAGCGACCAGTTTTTATCAGCTTTTGCCTGTAGGCGCTGGTTGATTTTTTCGTCAATATCAGCCTCACTCAACGTTTGATCTGAACCCAATGAGGACTGAAGGTATTCGTCAGGATTTTGTTCTAGCAGACCTAAAGGTTGTGCCATGGACAATAAATCAGCCACTCTATTAGCTGCTTCGTTGATGTTTGTTTTTCTTAAACGATTAATTTCATTGGCACATTCAAACAATACAGAAACAGCTTTGGCCGTATTGAAATCATCGTTCATAGCGTTTTCAAATCGGCTTATGTAGTCTGATTTAGCTGTACTTTGGACAGGCATTATTCCGCGCAGAGCAGTGTATAAACGCTCAAGCGCAGAGCGTGATTCGTTTAATTGTTCATCTGAATAATTTAGTGGACTACGGTAATGGCTAGACAGTACGAAAAAACGAATTTCTTCACCACGGTACTTTTTTAATACCTCGCGTACGGTGAAAAAGTTACCCAAAGATTTAGACATTTTTTCATCGTCAATACGTACAAAACCATTGTGCATCCATGTGTTTACATAACGTTCGCCGGTAGCCGATTCAGACTGAGCTATTTCGTTCTCATGATGCGGAAACTGCAAGTCCATACCGCCGCCATGAATATCAAAATGATTCCCTAAACAACACGTAGACATAGCAGAACACTCTATATGCCAACCAGGGCGCCCCGCACCCCATGGAGATGGCCAAGAAGGTTCATCTGGTTTAGCTGATTTCCAGAGGACAAAATCAAATGGGTTACGCTTGTTCTTATCCACTTCAACGCGCTCACCTGCTTGCATGTCATCTAACTGACGACCAGAAAGCTGACCGTAATTTTTAAAAGACTCCACGGCGTAATAAACATCACCGTTTGGGCCCATGTAGGCGTTATCTTTGGTAATGAGTGTTTGAATCATAGTAACGATATTATCGATTGATTCAGTTGCTAACGGCTCAAGATCAGGTTTTAGCACATTCAGTGATGCCTCATCGCGATGCATCTCATTAATGAAACGCGTAGTTAGCTGATTGAAATCTTCCCCTGCATCGTTCGCTCTTGCGATAATTTTATCGTCTATATCAGTGATATTGCGAACGTACTTAACGTCGTAACCCAAGTGCTTTAAGTAACGCGCGACAACATCAAAAACAACCATGACACGAGCGTGCCCTATATGACAAAAATCATAAACGGTCATGCCGCAGACATACATGCCAACGGTGTTTTTTTGTATCGGTGTAAAAACTTCCTTCTGGCGGCTTAAGGTATTATATATTTTCAGTACAGACATAGATGTCACCCAATAAACGAAGGGCGAATAATAACCGATTCGTTAGCTTATTTCTTCTTAAAAAATACTTGGAGAGCTTCTTCTTACTACGGCTTATATTGCTGATTCAGAAAATATCATTTCACCATTGCTGATGTACCTTAGTTACTTGTTCACATAGGCAAACTCCTGTGTCAATACTGGATATGAAATTTTAAGCGCTTGATGATACTGGCCACCTTATTCAATAAGGAAGGGTGAGCTGGTAAAGAGGTTAAAAATAAACATTCATCACCCAATCTTGAATGCTTGGATTTTTATCAACAACTCGTCATTGCTTAACTACATTAGTTAAAACTAATAGTAGTCACTGGCATTAATTTCAATTGGGATTAAAATTACTCTTTTTAACGATTAAGGTGTATTACAGATGGCTAAAAGACAAGACAGATTAACGGTAGACGACGTAAACGGCGCTTGGGCTATTACCCCAACCCCTGCTATAGAAACGGGCGGTCACTGGAGCACCGAAGACAGCGTGGATTATGATGAAGTAGCTAAAGCGGTTGAAGGTTTAATCACTGCCGGTGTTGACGCCATTATGTACCAAGGTACCTTTGGCGAAGGCGCAACGCTTACGTGGGAAGAAAAGAAAAAATGATGGAAGTGATGGTTGAAACTGCAAACGGCCGAGTCCCCGTGTTTGTAGGTGTTACGACCATGAATACCCGTGAAACCATTCGCCAACTTAAACACGCGAACGATATAGGCGCAGATGGCACCATGCTTGGAGTACCTATGTGGCAGCAAATTGATGTACAAGGCGCTGTTCAGTTTTATAAAGATGTTGCTGAAGCGGTACCAGAAATGGCGATTTGTGTTTATGCAAACCCAGAGGCTTTCAAGTTCGACTTCCCTGCTCCATTTTGGGCGCAAGTTGCTAGTATTCCTCAAGTCATTACTTGCAAATACATCAATATTGGTCAATTACATTTACATACATTGGTATCGCGTAAACAAATTCGTTTCTTACCACTAGAATTTGATCACGCCGATGCTGCAAAAATGGACCCTGAGTTCCACACGGCTTTTTGGTCACCTTGTGCCTGTACTGGCCCAGAACTAACCATTCACTGGCGTGACAGCGTTAGGTAGTCCGTTAAAATAGGTGATTGGAGTGTCCCTGATGCGTTATATGGGAAAATGATTCCTGTGCTTGCAAACTTGTTTCCGCCAGGTGGCTTTGCTGAATTTTCTCGTTACAACATTCAGCTTGAGAAAGAACGCATTAACGCAGGCGGTTGGATGAAAGCAGGCCCTTGTCGCCCTCCTTACCAGTCAGCACCCGCCAATTATTTAGAAGGTGCAGCGAAAGCCGGTGCCGGTTGGGCAGAGTTAACGAAGAAGCTTATTGACGGTAATTTGTAACACCTCATCGCTAGGTTTTGAAAAAGCAGAACAGTAGATGTTCTGCTTTTTTTATGCCTAAAATTAATATCATTCTTTTATTACAACGTGCCCGCCACGCACGTTGGTTGCGGATTGCATAACAGTGTCACTTGTATACCAATCTCGCTGGGTTAGACGGTTGACATAAGCGGGCAATATTGACGATAACGCTTGCGATGCGGTTCGTGGCACTGCACCGGGCATATTACTGACGCAAAAATGAATCACACCCTCTTCCACAAATGTTGGGTTTTTATACGTCGTTGGGCGAGACGTTTCAATGCAGCCTCCCTGGTCAACCGAGATATCAACCACCACCGATCCAGCACGCATGTTTTTTAAATGAGCACGACTAATAAAATGCGGTGYTTTCTTGTTTGGAACTAAAATTGCCCCTACCAGCAAGTCTGTTGATGGCAATAAGGCATAACACTCCTCGGCTTTTTGTAACGTCTGAATTTTATTGTTTATTTTAGATATTGCCAACAATGCTTCAGCGGATTTATCAAATATGAACACATTGGCRCCCATATTATCAGCTAACACGGCCGCTTGAGTACCTGCGGCTCCAGCACCAAGAATAAGCACTTGGCCATTATCTATAAAAGAATCATCTAAACCGCCCAGTAATAAACCAGAGCGCCCGTGGGGTTSATGTAATAAAGTCGTCCCTATTTGAATTGCCAATTTCCCAGCAATTTGACTCATCGGCTTGAGTATAGGTAAACGACCACCTACTTTAACTGACTCGAATGCAACGGCTGTTAAGCCAATCTCGACCAAACTTTTGGTCAACGTAATATTAGCCGCCAAATGTAAAAAACAAAACAAGGTATGTTGAGCAGTTAGAAATTGAAGGTCCTCTTCAATCGGTTCCTTCACTTTAACAATCAGCTCGCAGACTTCGTATAAATCTTTAGCTGACTGACAAATGGTTACGCCAATTTTTTCGTATTCAATATCATCAAATCCGCTGAGTTTTCCTGCAGAGTGTTGGATATAAATTTGATGCTTATTGTGTATTAAATCTAAACAGCCATCTGGCGTTAGCGCCACTCGCCCTTCAGAGACTTTCGTTTCTTTTGGAATGCCAATTTTCATACGCTTAACTCTTTACCTCATTAAGTCTTATAGCCATACTACACCGCTCTAAAGTCTAATTAAATGAATATCTATTCGTTTCAATAAGGCATCAGCCTTTGGGCATAAAAGATTATCGAAAAAGTTTATTACAGGAGCATTCATGAGCGAAAATTCACACCACCGATTAATTATTTTAGGATCAGGCCCTGCTGGCTATACAGCTGCCGTCTATGCTGCTAGAGCAAACCTAAATCCGCTATTAATCACAGGCATTGAACAAGGTGGCCAACTGATGACCACCACTGATGTTGATAATTGGCCAGGTGATGTTGAAGGGCTACAAGGCCCTGCGTTGATGGATAGAATGAAGTTACACGCCGAACGTTTCGATACTAAAATACAATTTGACCATATTCACACCACGGAATTACAGCAACGCCCTTTCACGTTAAAAGGCGATGCCGGTACATACACTTGTGATGCATTGATTATTGCAACGGGTGCATCGGCTAAATACTTAGGCTTACCTTCTGAGGAAGCCTTCAGAGGTAGAGGCGTATCGGCTTGCGCAACCTGCGATGGTTTCTTTTATAAAAAGCAGCGAGTCGCTGTTATTGGCGGTGGTAATACCGCTGTTGAAGAAGCGTTATACCTTTCAAATATTGCAGATCACGTAACGGTTATTCACCGACGTGATTCATTTCGTTCAGAAAAAATATTGTCTGATAAATTAATGAAAAAAGTAGCCAATGGAAACATTTCTGTCGAATGGTTCAACCAATTGGATGAAGTGCTAGGCGACAACATGGGCGTGACAGGCATGCGTATAAAAAACACGCAAGACGGAACAACTAAAGACATCGACTTAGAAGGCGTTTTTGTTGCCATCGGGCATTCACCGAATACACAAATTTTTGATGGTCAGTTAGACATGCCTAAAGGCTATTTAACAATAGAAAGTGGTAACAAGGGCAACGCAACACAGACTAGCATCCCAGGTGTTTTTGCTGCGGGTGATGTTGCCGACTCCATCTATAGACAAGCGATTACATCAGCAGGGTCAGGCTGTATGGCTGCGTTAGACGCAGAGCGCTATTTAGATGATTTAGAAGAAGGCTAAAGGGTAAACGCTTTCTGATGTTGCCTTGGCTTAATCCAGACGACGATAGCACAGCTTTTCCGCCGTTAGGCAGCGCATTAGACGACCCCAATGGTCTTTTAGCAGCAGGCGGTTGCTTGAGCCCTGCTCGCTTACTTAATGCCTATCAACACGGAATATTTCCTTGGTTCGAAGATAATCAGCCTATTTTATGGTGGTCACCGAACCCAAGAATAGTATTAGCCCCAAGTGAGTTGCACGTCTCTAGAAGCTTGAGGAAATTGATAAATAAAGAACAGTTTACCTGTACATTCGACAGTGCTTTTACGCAGGTAATAACGCACTGCGCTGAGTCTCGTGATGGCCAACATGGCACATGGATTACATCCTCAATGGTTGATGCATACGTCGAGTTATTTAAACAAGGGCACGCGCATTCTATAGAAGTGTGGGATGAAGAAAAATTGATTGGCGGTTTATATGGCCTAAGTATTGGCCAAGTTTTTTTTGGCGAGTCCATGTTTAGCCGTCAATCAAATGCTTCAAAAGTTGGGTTTGCGTTCTTATGCGAACAACTGAATAACTGGGGCTTTAAACTGATTGATTGCCAGGTCGAGTCCGAGCACCTTTCTAGTTTAGGGGCAACAATTATGCCTCGTGATAAATTCTCAGAGCGACTAGAAAGCCTTTGTGTCGAACGTCCATCAACCGATGCTTGGTTAACGTAATGTCTAATTCTTCTCAAGTTGGGCGTCACCTAGACCTCTACATATCATCACCACAGACTTGTGATTACCTAGCCGATCAAAAGTCGGAGAACATTTTTATTTCACCTGAAGTGAAAATGACGGCTGGAATTTATGAATACCTTATCGGCGTTGGTTTTAGGCGCAGTGGTGAACACGTCTACCGTCCACACTGTAAAGCTTGTCGTGCATGTATTTCTTGCCGTGTGAATGTCACGCTTTTTAAGCCGTCAAAAAGCCAAAAAAGGTTATTAACTAAAAATAAGGATTTGAGTTTTAAGTCGGTTGAAGCTCAGTATTCAGAGGAACATTTCGACTTGTATCAGCGCTACCAAACCTTTAAACACCCCGGCGGATCTATGGAATCTTTTGGTGAAAAGGAATATCAGGCATTTTTGTGTCAGTCTTTGGGCAATGGAGTAATTTACGAGACTCGCCTAAACGATAAATTATTAGCCATTTCTGTAACTGATGTTTTTTCTAACGCCTTATCCGCGGTGTATACGTTTTTTGACCCTGAATATTCTGCGAGAAGTCTCGGTACTAATAGTGTCTTAAGGCAAATTGATGCGGCGCAAAATGGTAACAAAGAACACTTATACCTGGGTTATTACGTAGAACAGTCTAAGAAAATGTCTTACAAGACTAATTTCAAACCCATCGAAATGCTGGTGGAGGGTCGCTGGCAGTTGTATGAAAAAGGTGAAAAACTTCCTTTACAAAGTGCTAACCCAGATTCTCCTCCAAGTTTTTAGGCCAATTCACACTAAGCACTCATAAATAGTGTAAAATCCCGCCGCATTAGCTTGTTTATCAAGCATTTAATCAACATTTAAAGAGACAAATGGCAAAAGAAGATCAAATTGAAATGGAAGGCGTTGTTAAAGATACGCTTCCAAATACAATGTTCCGCGTAGAGTTAGAAAATGGTCACGTTATTACGGCGCACATTTCTGGAAAAATGCGTAAACATTACATCCGCATTCTCACGGGAGACCGCGTTAAAGTTGAAATGACACCTTACGATTTAACAAAAGGTCGTATCACGTACCGAGTTAAATAAGCCCTACTCTTTAATATAAAAGAGCGGGCATCGTATTAGCTTTGTTCGATGAGATCTTTACTGGCTTCCGTTATAGTAAATTCAATCTTATTATCCTTCACATACACGCTAACCGTTCCACCGTGGGTTAGTTTGCCAAATAAGAGTTCGTTAGCTAACGGCTTTTTAATGTATTCTTGAACTGTACGTTCCATTGGCCTCGCACCCATTTTTGGGTCATAACCTTTTTTAGCCAGCCAACTTCTTGCTTCCGAATCCAAGCTAATGTCGACGTTTTTGTCGTGTAACTGTGCTTCTAATTTGAATATAAATTTATCGACAACATGTACGATAATTTCTTCAGATAATGATTTGAATTGCACAACAGCATCCAAGCGGTTTCTAAACTCGGGGGAAAATGATTTTTCAATCACTCTCATGCTATCTGTTGAATGCTCTTGCTCTGTGAAGCCTATCGACGCACGGCTAGCTTCTTGAGCACCCGCATTGGTCGTCATCACCAACATAATATTTCTAAAATCGGCTTTTCGACCGTTATTGTCAGTTAGCGTCCCGTGATCCATTATTTGTAATAATAAGTTGTATATATCAGGGTGGGCTTTCTCAATTTCATCCAGCAACAAAATAGCATGCGGGTGTTTGCTCACCTCTTCGGTTAATAATCCGCCTTGGTCATAACCCACATAGCCGGGTGGCGAACCAATTAAACGCGAAACAGTATGCCTCTCCATATATTCAGACATATCAAAGCGTATCAAATCTACACCCATGATTTTTGCAAGCTGGTTGGTCACCTCTGTTTTACCAACACCGGTTGGGCCTGAAAACAAGAAGGAGCCGATGGTTCTTTCTTCCTCACCTAAGCCAGCACGGCTTAAAATAACGGCGTCAGATAGCTTTTCAATGGCTTCATCTTGCCCAAATACAACCAGTTTTAAATTACGTGCCAAATCTTTAAGTTTATCTTTGTCTTGAGATGAAATGCTTTTCTCTGGAATACGCGCAATTTGCGCGATAATTTTTTCAATATCAGCTGTTTCTATTATTGATTTCCGCTCTTCTTCAGCTAAAAGGCGCTGCTTAGCACCGGCTTCATCAATAACGTCGATGGCTTTATCAGGAAGAAATCTATCGTTAATGTATCGATTGGCTAGAATAGCGGCTGTTTCAAGGCTCGCTTTGCTGTATTCAATTTTATGATGCTCTTCATAACGTGATTTTAGGCCGTTAAGGATTTGAATAGTGTCTTCAACCGATGGTTCGTTAATATCAACTTTTTGAAAACGTCTAGCAAGCGCGTGATCTTTTTCGAAAATTCCACGAAACTCTTTATATGTTGTCGAGCCAATGCAGCGCAACTCTCCAGATGCCAACGCTGGTTTAATCATATTTGACGCATCCATCACACTGCCCGACGCCGAACCCGCGCCAATAATAGTGTGTATTTCGTCAATAAACAAAATGCTTTTTTCTTGCGTTTTTAATTGGTTAACCAGGCTTTTTAAGCGTTTTTCAAAATCACCTCGATATTTAGTACCAGCAACTAATGAACCCATATCAAGCGAATAAATAACGGTGTCATCTAGAACTTCTGGAACATTACCTTCAGTAATTTTTAGTGCTAAACCTTCTGCAATAGCCGTTTTACCAACCCCGGCCTCACCAACCAGTAATGGGTTGTTTTTTCTGCGACGGCATAAGGTCTGAATCGTGCGCTCTAACTCTTTTTCGCGGCCAATAAGCGGGTCTATTTTTCCTAATCGAGCCTGCTCGTTTAAATTGACTGTATATTTTGTAAGTGGGTCGTTTGAACTCTCCTCGCCTTCTACAGCAGGAATATCTTCAAAGTCGCTCATATCATCATCTTCAAGACGGGCGATACCATGAGATATAAAGTTAACCACATCTAAGCGTGAGACATTCTGACGATTCATTAAGTAGACTGCTTGTGAATCTTGCTCACTAAAAATTGCAACTAGCACATTGGCCCCGGTTACTTCTTTTTTACCGCTTGTTTGCACATGATAAACAGCGCGTTGTAAAACACGCTGAAAGCCAAGTGTGGGTTTTGTTTCGCGTTCTAAATCTTCTGGAATAAGTGGTGTTGACTCTTCGATGTAGGCTTCTAGTTCAGACACGATTAATTCAACATTGCCGCCAGATGCTTGAAAGACTTCACTAGCAGACTTATTACTCATCATCGCCAGCAGCAAGTGTTCAACTGTAATAAACTCATGACGCATCTCGTGCGCACGTTTAAAGGCGTCGTTTAAAGATTGTTCCAATTCTTTGTTAAGCATTATTTACTCCACTTCTTCTAATGTACATTGCAACGGGTGTTGATTCTCTTGAGAATACGCCAAAACCTGCTGTACTTTTGTCTCTGCTATATCTTTAGTATAGACGCCACACACGCCAACGCCACTAGTATGCACATTCATTGTGATTCTAACCGCATCTTCCTTACCTTTATAAAATATGGTTTGCAGTATGGAAACCACGAAGTCCATCGGCGTAAAGTCATCATTTAACAGCAAGACCTTGTACATGGGCGGCTTCTGCAACTTAGGCGTAGCTTCTTGTACAGCTAGAGCGCCATCGTCATGGTCATGGTCATCTTCAAAAGGTAAATCAGGCATACTTAAAAATTTAAATTAGGTTGATAGTTATTTTGACAGAAAATTATCTAAGATGTCTGAAAACTGTCGTTCTAATATGGGGGTTTGAACTGGTTTTTCAAGCAGCTGAGGCTTATTTATTCCTAGCAGGCATGTTTTCTATGATGTCGGGCTCATTAGGTAATTTACTCAAAGCCAATAGACGTAAAATAATTTGTATACCCAAACCACCTATCGCTAGAGAAGACCAGCCAAGCACGACAAAGCCCCAATGAAGCGGCGCGGTAAACAGTTCTTCCATAAACCAAAAGGTATGCCCCCACTCATTAAGCCCAACATTGGGCAATATTAAAAAGGGCCCAACCACCAAAATTACAAAAGGAATTGAAATGTTTTCCGCGAATTGCGGTAATCGTGTACGAGCGTATAGAAAAGACGAAACGCCAGCAATGATATAAGCGGGGAATGTGCCGTAAAAAAGCACAATATGGCTCGGCGTGAAGTCAGTATCACGAACCGTTACTTGGTGCCAGGCAGCGTCTTGCTCCGCAAAAAAACTGGCTGCCCAATAAATAATCCAAGTGTAACTAAGTAACCACAAGAACAGGGTGAAATAACGCCTAAGTTCGACTGCAGGCGATAAATTAAAAACATTTTTATCGCGCGTTTTTAATAAGTAACTCCAAATTGTCGTTGCCAGGATAAATTCTATTATCCATTGTGCATATAGAAGATTCATCCAGTACGTTTGAAATTCTGGCTCGAACGAATCCATCCCCTTATCCCAAGCAAATAACTGTTGGTAGACACGCCAAGCAACCATCAGCGCGGTTATACCAACAAAAATGGCAATCACAATCTTAACGTTAATCAACCCTTTAGATGGGTCTTCATCCATTGGAGTAGGGTTATAAGCTGCTTTCATGGGTTAAACGTAACACCAGCAGTGTCTAAATAATTCACAAAGCATCGAGCACTCAGCTAGAAATAAGTGAAACGAACTCAGCGTCAATGTCATTGTTGATATAAGCCATGCCAAGCTTATTCAAATACTCTAAGCGATTCGCCTTCATCAAATCAATATCAAGCACACCTGCACTGCAATTTTGGTAGATTTCAGCAACATAAGTCATGTACGCCTCACCACCTTCAATCATTAACAAACTCGCCGCACCCACATCGGGGCGAACCCTGGTATTTTGCTCTTCGGGTAATTTAACTGCAAAAACGATGGCGTTTTCTTCGCCTTCGATACGCACACTGCGTTCTTTAACCGTCTGCTGCGCCCAGTAGTGTGCAAGCTTTTTGCTTTGCGTTAAAAAAACCGGTTCGATGGACTCCGTATAGCTATTGCCAATTGTTGCCATCGTGCTTTTCGCTGCTTGTTTCATCGCTTTGTCGCCTGAACGCTTTAGGCCGTTAGACAGAATGGAGCTTACTAAGGAAGAAGACGTGCCGTGATACCAAACATCGCCCGTTGAAAAACCGTCTTTTGTTAACAGCTCTGTTGCGTCCTGTAGATAGCTTGGGATTTCATTCATGATTCAATTACCTTGGATATTGCCGTTTATTAATGACAGAGCCTTAAAGAGTCGATTGTAGATCAAAACATTAAGTTCCAATTAAAAAGGCGACATTCAATTAAGAATGCCGCCTTTAAATAAGCACGTTAAGCTTTAAAAAAGCTTAACCAACCAATCTTAAATCATCTTAAATCATCTTAAATTAAGAAAATTGGTTAGATGTGTTATTTGCTCCACCCGCTTTAAGCGCGTTCTCACCAGCAAAGTATTCTTTGTGATCATCGCCCATGTCTGAACCCGACATGTTTTGATGTTTAACACATGCGATACCTTGACGGATTTCTTTACGCTGTACGCCAGCTACATAACCCAACATACCGGCATCACCAAAGTACTCTTTAGCCAAGTTGTCGGTAGACAATGCAGCTGTATGGTAAGTAGGTAATGTGATCAAGTGATGGAAGATGTTCGCGTCACGAGCAGAATCAGCTTGGAATGTACGGATATTTTCATCCGCAGCTTTAGCCAAATCAGTTTCATCGTATTCAGCACTCATTAAACCATCACGATCGTATGCAGAAACATCTTCACCGGCTTCAACCATTGCGTCAAATGCTTGCTGACGGAAGTTAAGCGTCCAGTTGAATGATGGACTGTTGTTATAAACGAGCTTCGCATCAGGAATTTCTTTGCGTACTTCGTTCATCATGTTGGCGATATCTTTAACGCTTGGCGTTGCAGTTTCAATCCAAAGAAGGTCGGCGCCCGCTTTAATGGCTTCGATAGAATCGAATACGCAACGTTCTTCGCCAGTACCTTGACGGAACTGGTACAAACCAGAAGGCAAACGCTTAGGACGAACAAGTTTGCCGTCGCGGTTAAAGCATACATCGCCTTCAGCCATGTCAGCTACGTCGACTTCTTCAACATCTAAGAAAGAGTTATAACGATCGCCTTGATCGCCAGGTTCTTTAACAACAGCGATTTCTTTCGTCAGACCAGCACCTTCAGAGTCAGTACGCGAAACGATAATGCCGTTGTCGATACCTAGCTCTAGGAACGCATGGCGCAATGCGCGAATTTTAGAATGGAAATCAGCATGAGGAACAGTCACTTTACCGTCTTGGTGACCACATTGCTTTTCATCAGCCACTTGGTTTTCGATTTGCAGTGCACAAGCACCCGCTTCGATCATTTGCTTGGCCATTATGTAAGTTGCTTCAGCATTACCGAAACCAGCATCGATATCGGCAATGATAGGTACAACGTGTGTTACGTGGTTATCGATAGCATCTTGAACGCGTTTTTCAGCAACATCATCCCCCGCTTCACGAGCAGCATCTAAATCACGGAATAAACCGCCTAATTCGCGTGCATCTGCTTGGCGTAGGAAGGTATATAACTCAGCAACCAACGATGCAACAGCCGTTTTCTCGTGCATGGATTGATCAGGTAACGGACCGAAATCTGAACGTAGCGCAGCGACCATCCAGCCAGAAAGATACAAGTAACGACGGTCAGTTTTTCCATTGAAATGTTTCTTAATTGAAATCATTTTTTGTTGGCCGATAAAACCGTGCCAGCAGCCTAAAGACTGAGTGTATTTAGTCTTGTCTGCATCAAATGCAGCCATGTCAGCGTTCATAACATCAGCAGTATATTGTGCAATATCAAGGCCTGTTTTAAATTTGTTTTGCGCACGCATACGTGCAACTGATTCAGGGTTGATTGGATCCCAAGATGAACCCTTGGCTTCTACCAATGCTGAAATAGCATTTATATCATTTGTATAAGATGACATTTAAATCTCCTTTAAGGTTAGTAAAATTAAAAAATTATCAGACGGCGTTAAGCGGAAATTCTTTTTTTCAGTTCAATAAAACTTATGGTCTGTTACTACAAGTATTCGTAGGCGGATACCGTTAAGAAATCTACCAATTCTTCAGATGTTGTAAAACGATCCATAAGTTTTGCTGCTTCATCAAAACGACCTGCGTTAAAGCGTTCTTCGCCCACTTCCGACTTAATCGTTTCCAATTCTTCAATCATTAGTTGGCGGAACAATTCAACGGTTACTTTTTTGCCGTTGCTTAATTCTTTACCGTGGTGAATCCACTGCCAGATAGATGAACGTGAAATTTCAGCCGTTGCCGCGTCTTCCATCAAACCATAAATAGGCACACAACCATTACCTTGAATCCACGCTTCAATATATTGAACCGCAATACGCAAGTTAGCGCGCATGCCCTCTTCCGTTCTATCACCTTCACAAGGCTCTAAAAGCTCTGCCGCTGTTACTTCTGCATCATCAGCACGCGAAACACTCATTTGGTTTGCGTTACCTTCGCCGATGTACTCGTCTAATACAGCCATAGCGGTATCAGCAAGCCCTGGATGTGCCACCCAAGTTCCATCATGACCATTTTGTGCTTCCAACGTTTTGTCGCCCACTACGCGCTTTAAAACAGCCGCGTTTGCTTCAGGGTCTTTAGCGGGAATAAATGCCGCCATCCCGCCCATCGCTAAGGCACCTCGTTTGTGACAGGTTTTAATCAATAACCGTGAATAAGCGCTTAAGAAAGGCTTATCCATCGTCACCACTTGGCGATCTGGAAGCACCCGATCAGGGTAATTCTTCAGTGTTTTAATGTAGCTGAAAATATAATCCCAACGGCCGCAATTTAACGCCACGATATGATCACGGAATGCATGCAGAATTTCATCCATTTCAAACACCGCAGGTAATGTTTCAATCAACACAGTCGCTTTAATCGTGCCGCGCTCAATACCTACCAAATCTTCAGCTTTATCCATAACATCAGCCCACCAACGTGCTTCTTTATGAGACTGAAGTTTAGGAATGTAGAAGTACGGGCCAGACCCTTTCGCCAATAACGCTTTGTAGTTATGGAAAAAGTAATACGCAAAATCCACTAAACCACCAGGAATTTCTTGGCCATATAAATGAATGTGCTTTTCAGGTAAATGCAAACCACGTGCACGGCAAATTAATACCGCCGGATCCTCGTTTAGTTCGTAGTGTTTACCTGATTTAGGGTCATCCAGCGTAATCGTGCCGTCAACCGCATCGCGCATATTGATCTGACCTTGGGCTACTTTTTCCCAAGTCGGAGAAAGTGAGTCTTCAAAGTCCGCCATAAACACCTTAACGTTGGCGTTTAAAGCATTAATAATCATTTTACGATCAACAGGGCCGGTAATTTCTACACGCCTGTCTTGCAAATCACTCGGTACGCTAAGAATATTCCAGTCACCGTCGCGTATTGCTTTGGTTTCAGGTAAAAAGTCAGGTAATGTGCCTGCATCTATCGAAGCTTGCCTTACTTTTCTAGCCTCTAATAATGCGCCTACACGCGGTGCGAACTCTTCCGCAAGGGTCGCTAAAAAGGTATTCGCGTCATCTGAATATATACTCTTATATTCAGGTAGCATCTCGCCGTTAAAAGTCAGTCTGTCCATTTTTTTACTCCAAAATCATTACAGTGGGTTTGTGCAATGCATTATAGCGGCTCTCTATACCCACACAATCCCTATAAAGCTATTTCTATCATTAAGAAAACCTATGATAGAATGCAAAAATGAGTGAACGATTAGTCAACGCCAATAGGCATAAACAACTTAGGTCATTTTGTATGGCCGCAAAGGTCGGTGGCTTCACAAAAGCAGCTGAATTATTGCAACTCAGTCAACCGTCGGTATCACTGCAAATTCAAAGTTTAGAAAAGGAATTAAAAGCGACATTATTTACCAGAAATGGACCAAAAATAACGTTAACAGATGCAGGAAAAAAATTATTAGAGCTGGCTCAGCCATTGGTTGAACAAATGGACAGCCTACCCACACGCTTTACCGCGCTGAATAAGCCAGAAGAAACAGCTGAAATCAACATCGCTGCGGGTGAGGCAAGTATTCTATATTTACTACCGAATATTATTGAAACCTTTAAACAACGCTACCCAAGCGTTCATATTCGCTTACATAACGTATCAGGCAATTCAGGGGTAGAAGCCATTAGAGAGGGAGAAGTCGATTTTGCAGTAGGACCTATGTTTGATGTGCCAGCCGACATCCTCTACAAACCTGTCTATCGTTTTGTACCCGTCCTCATCATGCCGTTTGGTCATCCGCTTGCGTCAGTAGACGATGTAAGCCTGCAAGATATCGTTCAATACGACTTGATTCTTCCGCCAAAACACCTCAACACATGGCGTATCGTGGATGATGTTTTCCAAAAACATCATCTCAGCTACAAAACATCGCTAGAAGCATGGAGTTGGGAGATTATTAAGAAATACGTGGAGCTAGGCTTGGGCTTATCCATTGTCACCAGTGTATCGTTAACCGGTAACGAACAGCTCGTTGCAAAGCCACTATCTAAATATTTTCCTGATTATTATTATGGAGTTACAATGAAAAGGAAAGGTAACTTATCATTACCGGCCAAAAACTTTATTGAATTGATTGACCCTAGTTTTTTTCGGGCTGTTTAGGAAGTAACTTTTCGCTGATTCAGCTTCTTTCACTAAGGATAGACTCTCGGTTAAATGAAGTGGCTACACTATCTCGTACCGAGACACTGTTCTCTTTGAGCCACTTCAATTTGTTTGCGATCTTTTAAAGGGTTGCGGCTCCTTTAATTTCTACGAACGTTATATGTCTTAATGCTTTGTTAACAGGTGCTATAATCAGTACTTGTTAATAATTTATTAAAGGCTCTCCTCATGCAAATCAAGTTCTCAGAAGATGTTATTCCTCTTTCAGAGCTCAAAATCAATCCTGGGAAAATTATAAATCGTGCTAAAGATGCTCATCGACCCATCCTTCTTACTAGCCGAGGAAAAGGAATCGCTGTAGTGCAAGGGCTTGCTGAGTATGAAGAAAATCAAGAAAACCTTCAATTTATGAAAGCCATTACTCAAGGGCTAATAGAAATTAAGGAAGGGAACAAACTTGGGTTAAATGAGGCTAAGGTGAAACTGGGCATAAGCTAAGTGAAAATCTTTATTTCCAATTCAGCTTTTAGTGATATGGAAAACATCAAAGAACACTATGAGAATGAAGGTGTTTTACACATTGGTAAGCAATTTGTAGTTTCAATTATTGACCATATTCAAACTTTAAGTGACAGCCCAGATATTGGAAGAAAAGTTCCAGAATTTGACGAAGAAAAAGTAAGGGAACTTATTCACTCACCATTTCGAATTGTTTATTTGAGAGAGAGAAACTCAATTCACATTATTAGAGTGTGGCGTAGCGAGAGGTTGCTTATGCTGTCACAAAACCAAAGAAATTAAGGCGTAGCGCCCCTTTAACCCAAATGTTCATTAGCCAAATCAAGTTTGCATAATCAATCGTTGCGTTCGTATAATGGCAACTAATGATATTTTCGTCTTTAAAATTTAGTTAGTTACCAGAGAAGCAAAAATTGTAATGTTTAGACAGGCAACCATTAAAGTCAATATTTTATTGATCATCCTCGCGCTCTTCGCTGGGCAGGTTGCGGCACAAATACATTCGGTTAAACATCCATTTCATAAAGCGGAGCA
>JAESRY010000069.1 GCA_016764415.1 Cycloclasticus sp.
AAAGCCGATGCTTTATTTATGCATTGCTTGCCCGCTCACCGTGGCGAAGAAGTTAGCGCCGATGTGCTCGACGGTGAACAAAGTGTCATTTGGGATGAAGCGGAAAACCGTCTGCATGCTCAAAAAGCACTGTTAGAATTCTTAATGAAATAACCTAAACCTATCAACCTTTCAGCCTTACAGACCAGGACTCCTTTGAAAAAACTACTACTCACCTTTATTTTCTTAACTAGCACTAGCTTATTAGCATCACCGGCATACGTGTCCGATGATTTAGAAATTATGGTTCGCTCGGGCAAAAGCCCGGGGCACCGCATTATAGCTACGCTAAAAAGCGGTAAAAAGATTAACGTATTAGAGCGCGACCGTGAATCCGGCTACTCAAGAGTAAAGTTAAGCGCTACTCGCGAAGGCTGGGTTTTATCTCGACTACTCAGCAAAAGCCCTTCAGCAAAAACACGTGTAGAAAAAGCCGAAGCGACACTCGCATCGCTTAAAGCAAAATTTAAAACCTCTAGCGAAAAACTAAGGCTGCTAGGTGAGCAAAATGGCAGTTTAGGTTCAGAGTCTGGTGAGCTTAAAAAACTTAACACCGACTTATCACAAGAATTAAACAGCTTGAAAGAAACCGCTAGTAACGCCGTACAAATTCTTGAAGAACGCAATCAACTTCAACAACGCGTGGTAACTATAGAGCGCGAATTGGAAAGCGTAAAGCGTGAAAACGATACCCTTAAAAGTAGCGATGCTCAAGATTGGTTTTTAGTGGGTGCCGGTGTCTTGTTATTCGGCATATTACTAGGTTTTATTTTGCCAAAATTGGGCTGGCGTAAAAAGACCTCTTGGCAATCATCATTTTAATTTCATACAGACAGATATCAACATGGCAAACAACGATAAAAAAGGCAGAAAGTTTTCATCTCTAGTGGTCGATGGTATGGAGCGCGCACCAAGCCGCGCCATGCTTCACGCGGTAGGTTTTAAAGACGAAGATTTCAAAAAACCACAAGTCGGCATTGCATCCACATGGGCGATGGTCACTCCTTGTAACATGCACATCAACGGTCTAGCTGATGATGCCGCAGTGGGCGTAAACGACGCAGGCGGTAAAGGCGTGATTTTTAATACCATTACCATTTCTGATGGTATCTCTATGGGCACAGAGGGGATGAAATATTCACTCGCTTCGCGCGAAGTGATTGCAGATTCAATTGAAACCGTTGTCGGCTGCCAAGGTTTCGATGGCGTTGTCGCCATTGGCGGTTGTGACAAAAATATGCCTGGCTGCATGATTGCACTCGCTCGACTAAACCGCCCTGCTATTTTCGTATACGGCGGCACCATTTTATCTGGCTGCCATAAACAACGTAAATTAGATGTTATCTCGGTTTTTGAAGCTGTAGGCGCTCGCGCAAACAACCTCATTGATGACGAAGAATTACACGCTATCGAATCAAAAGCCATTCCTGGACCCGGCTCTTGCGGCGGCATGTATACTGCGAATACTATGGCCTCAGCCATTGAAGCTATGGGTATGAGCCTACCCAATAGCTCTGCTCAAGCTGCCATATCTGCAGACAAGAAAGAAGATTGCGTAAAAGCAGGCAAGGCCGTTTTAAACCTTTTAGAACTCGATTTAAAACCTCGCGACATCATGACGCGCAAAGCATTTGAAAATGCAATTACCGTTGTTATTGCCCTTGGCGGCTCAACCAATGCTGTTTTGCACTTACTCGCAATGGCACATAGCGCAGAGGTTGAATTAGAACTTAACGACTTCACGGAAATTGGTCAGCGTGTACCAATGGTTGCTGATTTAAAGCCCAGCGGCAAATACTCCATGGCTGAGCTCATTGATATTGGCGGCATTCAACCGTTAATGAAAATTCTCTTAGATGCAGGATTATTGCACGGCGATTGTATGACCGTTACTGGCAAAACTCTGGCACAAAACCTAGCTGACGTTGCGCCTTACCCAGACAATCAAGACGTGATTCGCTCATTAGACAATGCCATCAAAAAAGACAGCCATTTAGTCATATTACACGGCAATCTAGCGACAGGCGGTTCTGTGGCAAAAATCACAGGCAAAGAAGGCCTTGGCTTTACCGGTACTGCGCGTGTGTTTAATTCTGAAGAAGAGTCTATGGCCAGCATTCTCGGTGGTTCTATTAAAGCAGGCGATGTGCTGGTTATACGCTACGAGGGCCCTAAAGGCGGCCCAGGTATGCGAGAAATGCTTGCGCCTACATCAGCCATTATGGGTCGTGGCCTGGGTGATAAAGTGGCATTCATTACGGATGGTCGCTTCTCGGGTGGTACACACGGATTCGTCGTGGGTCATATTACGCCTGAAGCCTTCCAAGGTGGCGCCATTGCTATTATTGAAGATGGGGATACAATCAGCATCGACAGCGTGAAAAATGAACTGCGCTTGCACCTTGATGACGACATCATAGAACAGCGTTTAGCTAACTGGACGCGTCCAGCGCCACGCTATACCCGCGGTGTACTTGCAAAATATGCAAAATTAGTTAGCTCGGCATCCGAAGGCGCAGTAACTGACAAGGGTGAATAACTTAGTCCCTATCTCGATGGACTCGTTTACATCTTGGTAAAATCGCTTAATACGCTGGACATGATGCGTGCCTTAGTCGGCACGCCGTCGGTGAGTAGCACCAGCGCAGCGCATGATCAAAGCAACCTACCTGTTATTCACTTATTGGCAGAATGGTTGGAGAACTTAGGCTTTAGGGTATCCATTCACCCTATTCCTAATCAGCCGAAAAAAGCCAACCTAATCGCGACCATAGGCCCTAACCATAAAGGCGCAGATGGGCTTATTTTATCTGGCCACACTGATACCGTACCTTTCGACGAAAGCCATTGGCAACAAGACCCTTTCACTCTCACTGAACGCGACAATCATTTCTATGGCTTAGGCAGCACCGACATGAAATCATTCTTTGCTCTGGCTATCAGCACAGCCGCAAAGTTCAAAGCATCTGATTTCAAACGACCTTTAACCTTACTCGCCACAGCCGACGAAGAAAGCGCTATGAGTGGCGCACAAGCACTAACTAAGGAACAATTAGCACACGCCAAATACGCAGTCATAGGCGAGCCAACTGGCTTAACCCCCATTCGCATGCATAAAGGCGTGATGATGGAATCGCTTATTGTCACGGGGCATGCTGGCCACTCCAGCAACCCCAGTTTAGGCGCCAGTGCTAGCGAAGGTATGAACCGCATCATTAATGAGCTATTAAGCTGGCGTGAAGAATTACAAAAGAAACACCATAACCCCGCGTTTGACATCTCAGTACCCACCATGAATATTGGCTCGATTCATGGTGGCGATAACCCAAACCGAATTTGTTCACACTGTGAAACGCAAATAGATATTCGCCCTCTCCCCGGCATGGATATCGATTTATTGCGTGCTGATTTACAAAAACGCCTCGCCAACGTATTGCCAGAAGAAAGCCGACTAAAGCTGGCTTACCGACCCATTTTTTGCGGCGTCCCACCGTTTGAAACAATGCCTAACGCTCAGCTTACCCGCACCATAGAATCTTTAACTGGAAAAACCGCCGAGACCGTGGCCTTTGGTACAGAGGCTCCTTACTTAAGCCAGTTAGGCATTGAGACGATTGTCATCGGTCCCGGTAACATTGATCAAGCTCACCAACCTAATGAATACATTCCAGCCAATCAAATAGATCCTTATTGCAATTTTTTGCAACAATTAATACAAAATATTTGCATTAATTAGCACTTTATTCGTTATTTTTGCATAAATTTATTTAACTATTTTGCGTTTTTAGCAAAATAAGCTAAAATAGCCCGCATGACAAACGATGCTCACTTCATTATTTCGCAATTTGGCGGCGTTAAACCTCTCGCTAGCGCTATCAATAAAGACCCCGCAACGATTTACCGCTGGACTTACCCTAAAAGCAAGGGCGGCACTGGCGGACTTATACCGACCTCAGCCTTACATAAAATTAGTGAAGCCGCACGCAATTTACACGTCGACATTCAGCAAGTGCCATCGAATTTAAACAGCGCAAACGAGCCCCTTCATTCTCATCAATTCATTAACTGGTTTCGAAACACCGCCCCCTATATTCACGCTCACCGTGGCAAAACATTTGTCATCAGCTTTAATGGAGAGGCTGTAGAAGACAGTCGCTTCTCTACCTTGGTTGAAGATTTCGCTTTGTTAAACAGCCTCGGTATTCGGTTAATTCTGGTGCACGGCATTCGCCCCCAATTAGAAAAGAAAATTCGCGAAGGACAGCAGCAAAGCTATGTTTTTCAACACCTTCGCATTACAGACAAGGTAACGCTTGAGATGGCAAAACAAGCCACCGGCTCTGTTCGAACCGACATTGAAGCTAAATTATCAATGAGCCTAGCCAATACGCCCATGGCTGGGGCTAGCATACGCATTGCATCAGGCAATATTATTACCGCCAAGCCATTAGGCATCATCAATGGTGTTGACTATCAATATACCGGCGAGGTTCGCCGCGTTGATCACGATGCCATTTCAAACAGTTTGGATAATGGCCAAATAGTGCTTGTTTCGCCCCTAGGTTACTCCCCTACAGGTGATGTTTTTAATCTTCGTAGTGAAGAAATTGCAACCGCCATAGCCACCGAAATTAAAGCCGACAAACTTATTCTATTGACCGAACACACAGAGCTATTATCTGAAGAGCAAGAACTGATTCGGCAATTAACCACCGAGCAAGCGCAGAAATTATTAGCAACCCACAGCAATAAAAATGACGACTCTCACTTGCATCTGCAAGAAGCTATTCGCGCCAGCAAACAAGGCGTTCAACGTGTTCATTTAATTAATCGTAAAATTAATGGCGGCCTTCAATTAGAGCTTTTCACTCGGCAGGGTTCCGGCACTCTTATTAGCATACAGCCTTTCGAGGATGCGCGACCAGCACGTATTGATGACATTCAAGGCATTCTTGAACTCATTCGACCATTAGAACAGCGAGGTTTACTGACGTATCGAGCCACTGAAACTATCGAAATGGATATCGATAAGTTTCATGTGATTGAGCAAGATGGCCTCATCACCACCTGTGCAGCGTTATACGAACACCCCAACGAGGCGATGGGCGAATTAGCCTGTGTTGCCGTTCACCCCAATTACCGTTCTGGTGAGCGCGGCGAACACTTATTAAGCCTCATCGAAAAAAAAGCTCGCTTGGCCGGGCTTCACGAGCTATTCGTACTAACTACCCAAAGCAGTCATTGGTTCGCCGAAAAAGGCTTTATGCCCGCAAACATCAACGATTTACCTAAAACTCGTCAAGAAAATTATAATCAAACACGGCGCTCTAGCATTTTAATTAAGTCATTGGTCTAACGGAATGTCGTTTTCAAAGCAATTTTCAATTCAGCGTCTATACTTAGATTAAGCAAACACCGAATAAACCCATGAACGTTTTTTCACCTGCAAACTGCCACCATGCTGACATCAAGGTATTACAAATATCTGATATGCATTTATTCTCCTCCACAGATGACCAACTCGTGGGCGTTAACACCGAGCAGAGCTTTTTATCCATATTAAATTTGGCGCAACAAGCCAGCTGGCCACCCGACATCATTTTGCTAACGGGCGATCTCAGTCAAGACGCTTCTGAAACATCGTACTTGCGCTTAATTGAGCACCTCGAAAAACTACAAATCCCCTGCTACGTGCTACCGGGAAATCACGATGTACCTGGAACACTCGATGTCATATTTAATCAACAACCCGTTTCATACCAAGCCTTTTTGCACCATGATAAATGGCTTTTTGCCTTCTTAGATTCAGAAACACCTAATGAAGAAGGCGGCACACTCGATGAGCAAGCTGTGAAAGAACTAGAGCAAGAAATCAGCGCACACCCCAACAAACATATACTGATATGTCTACATCATCAGCTCATACCCGTAGACAGCGAATGGCTTGATACCATGACGGTCGCTAACCCTGACTCACTCATCAACCTTATTAAGCGTTTCGACAACGTACGAGGAGTTATTCACGGGCATGTGCACCAAGAATTTAATAGCCATATTGGCGGAACGCCTTTGTATAGCGTGCCATCAACCTGCTTTCAATTTAAGCCTCTCAGCAAAGAGTTTGCTATAGACAATATTGCGCCCGGCTACCGTTGGTTGCGCCTAAAATCAGATGGAACGATAGAAACAGACGTTATTAGATTAAGCGAACTGCCTAATAATTTAGATCAAAATTCAGCCGGCTATTAATTACTTCTTATRGATATTTGGCGTCACACCTGGAAACAAAAACGACCACATTTCTGTTAGCGCACTAAGATAAACATTCCGTTTAAAGTACACAACATCGAACGCCGGCTCCCAATAATCAGCCCAACGCCAACTGTCAAACTCCGGAGTATCGGTTGTGTCAAAGGAAATATGTTTTTCATCACCCACTAAGCGCAACATAAACCATATTTGCTTTTGGCCCTTACAAATAGGAAAGCTATTCGTACGTACAAAACGTTTCGGCAAGTCGTAATAAACCCACTCGCTCGTTTTTCCTACAACCTCAACGTGCTCAGGTTTTAAACCGATTTCCTCTTTGAGCTCGCGATACATCGCCTCTTCATGACTCTCACCTTCATCCATGCCGCCTTGCGGAAACTGCCAGCCACTTTGGTTAGCACGCCTTGCCCAGAACAACTTGTTGTCGTCATTACATAAAATAATACCCACATTACGTCGGTATCCGTCATCATCTATCATGCTGTTGTCATACGTTATTATTTACTGACACCTAAAAGGCACCCGTTTCACTAAACCGAAAAACACATTCTAGTCACTTCAGCTTTATTATAGTCACGTTTTCTAAGCTAGGGCATAAGTAATGATTGGGAATATCATTAATTTATGTCAGACTTGTTTTTTCACTGGTCGAAGGTAAACGTTGCCTTTAAAAAGACCTCGTCTTCAACCTAAAAACATTTGTAAAAAGACATGAGTTTAGCCATTTTTGATTTAGACAACACCCTTATTAGCGATGACAGTGATCACTTATGGGGGCAGTTTCTCGTTGAACAAAAACTCGTCGATAGCGATGACTATGCACGGGCCAACACCCAGTTCTACAATGATTATTGCGAAGGGAAATTAGATATTCACGAATACTTGTTGTTCGCGCTCACCTTCTTAGCAGAGCACCCGCTGGAAAAACTGCACCAATGGCGAGAACAGTTTATTGACGAGAAAATACGCCCACTGGTTTTACCTGCCGCTCAAACCTTAGTTAATCAGCATCGTGAAAAAGGCGACCAGTTAATGGTTATTACTGCTACCAACCGCTTTGTTACCGAACCTATCGTGAATCTATTTGGCATTAACACCCTGTTAGCAACCGAGCCCGAACTATTAGACGGTCAGTATACTGGCCAGTATGTCGGCGAACCTTGTTATCAGCACGGCAAAGTCGCACGCCTTAACGATTGGTTGGCTAAAAACAATGCCGACCTAACCGACAGCTATTTTTATAGTGACTCGCACAACGACATTCCTTTATTAGAGAAAGTCACCCGCCCCACTGCCGTAGACCCCGATGAACAACTTAGGCAGTTCGCTTCCGCTAGCGGCTGGCCAATCATTACTTTGCGCTAATCATGAATACTATTTCCCGTTGCCAATGGGCGAAAAAACCGCTCGACATTATTTATCACGATGAAGAATGGGGCGTTCCTTTGCATGACGAACATAAACTATTTGAATTTCTTATCCTCGAAGGCGTGCAAGCAGGATTAAGCTGGTCGATAGTCCTGCAGCGTCGCGACGATTACCGAGAACTGTATGATCACTTTGACCCTATCGTTGTAGCCAACTACAGTTCCGAAAAAATCACTGCTTTGCTCAATGACAAACGCCTAATACGCAATAAATTAAAAATAAATGCTAGCGTTAAGAATGCAAATGCATTTCTTCAAGTACAAAAGGATTTCGGTAGTTTTTCAACGTACCTTTGGAGTTTTGTTGATAACAAGCCTATCATCAATTATTGGGAGAATCCTGAGCAAGTACCTAACGAAACGAGTATTTCAATCCGACTAAGTCGCGACCTAAAGAAAAGGGGCGTCAGTTTCGTCGGGCCAACCATTTGCTACGCATTAATGCAAGCCACCGGCTTAGTCAACGACCACCTTACAAGCTGTTTTCGACACTCGGTATTAAAATAAGCGATGAAGTATTTACCTCTATTTCACAACCTCACAAACAAAAACTGCCTCATCATTGGCGGCGGCTGCGTCGCTACTCGCAAAGCGCGGCTGCTATTGGACGCGCAAGGACTGGTAACGGTAATAGCACCACAATTAACCGATGAGTTATCCATACTGGCGGCTGATAAGAAAATTACCCATGTTAACCGGCACTTCCAGCCCGCAGACACGCATACGTTTAGCTTGGTCATTTGCGCGACTAATCAGCAACACACAAACGTACAGGTTTCTGAGGAAGCGCAAGCTAAAAATATTCCTGTCAACGTCGTTGATCAACCCGAATTATGTAGCTTTATTTTTCCTGCCATTGTTGACCGATCACCGATGACCATTGCTATTTCTAGCGGTGGTTCAGCCCCTGTACTATCACGACTGACTCGCCAGAAACTAGAAACGTTGTTGCCACAAAAGCTGGGTAATCTTGCAGCCCTTGCAGCCGAATTCCGAGATGCCGTAAAAAATCATTTCAGCGACATCAAGCAACGCCGTATTTTTTGGGAACATGTTTTTAACGGGCCTATTGCCGAGCTAAGCTTTCAAGGTAAACACCAAGAAGCTACCGAGGCACTGGAAAACAAACTCAACAACGCTGCCGACTCTACACCAACGGGGAAGGTTTACCTCGTCGGTGCCGGCCCGGGCGATCCTGAACTACTAACGCTAAAAGCGCTAAGGCTAATGCAATTAGCAGACACCATTATTTACGACAGACTGGTATCGCCCGAAATTTTAAACTTATCCCGTCGCGATGCACGGCGTATTTACGTAGGGAAACAACGCAGTCACCACAGTGTACCTCAACAAAGTATTAACGATTTATTGGTCGAATTAGCCAAAAAAGGCCAACGCGTTGTTCGTCTAAAAGGCGGTGACCCTTTTATGTTTGGCAGAGGTGGCGAAGAAATGGAAACCTTAATGGATGAAGGTATCGGTTTTGAAGTTGTGCCCGGCATTACCGCTGCTTCTGGTTGCGCTAGTTACTCCGGAATTCCGCTAACGCACCGAGACCATGCACAGTCTTGCATGTTTGTTACTGGGCATCTAAAAGATAACACCGTCAACTTGGATTGGGACCAATTAGCGAAGCCAAATCAAACCATTGTGATTTATATGGGACTCATCGGACTACGTCAAATCACAGAAAAACTCATTGAACGGAAACTCCCAAGCAGCACACCCGTCGCCCTTATCCAAAAAGGAACCACACCCGAGCAGCTCGTCATCATTTCAGATTTAGAGGGTATCGCCGATAAAGTTGATACGCTTAAACCTAAACCACCTACACTGATTATCATCGGCTCGGTTGTTTCTTTACGCCGCAAATTAAACTGGACTAGCTAAAACATATGCCTTTTCTTCAACTTGATCACGTCAATTTACATTATGAGCACCAAGGGGCGGGGGACATCCCGATTATCTTCTTGCACGGCAATTTCGGCAGCTGGCACTACTGGCAACCGTATTTACAAAACTTGCCAGAGGGGTATTGCGGCTACGCGCCAGATTTTAGAGGTTGCGGCGACAGCGAGGCCACTAATACTGGCTACGACATAAAAACATTAAGCAATGATATATTAACGTTTGCGAATGAATTACAAATAGAAAAGTTTCATTTGGTTGGCCACTCTTTAGGCGGCGCCGTTGCGCAAGAACTCGCGGGGAATGCACCAGAACGCATCATCACACTCACTCTAGTCGCTCCGGCACCCGCCGAAGGATTAGTGTCGCTAGCCAAGGTTAATGTATCTGACTCGTTCTTTTCGGCAAAAAATATTTTTCAATTTATAGGGAAAATAGGCATCAAAAAGAAGCTTCTTACAGCCTCATTTAAAAAATCCATGCCTGGACTAATAAACCAATCTGCCTATCTTAAAATAATCATAGGCGATGCGATCAAAATGGACATTAAAGCGTTCGAAGGTTTTTTAACCACACTTAAAAACTGGAATGGCAACCATTTATTGAGCAAGTTCAGTTTCCCTGTACTAATTATGCATGGCGAGTTAGACAGCGTTATTCCCTTGCAACCGCTGTTAAACATGCAACAAAAAATAACTGATTGTCGATTTCATACCTTCCGAAATATTGGCCATACGCCACAGTTAGAACACCCGAAGGCTTTTAATAAACTATTAACTGCTTTTATTCACGGACACGATGTCGAAGCAATAACTGGCAAACAATTGCAACCGCCTCTTGGCCTATTCAATAAATTAAAGTAAAAATTGAAACGCATTTTCAAATAAATGGGCTACCCTTAACTATGATGAGTCGCTTGCTAAAAGGTTTTTGTTTAATTTCTTACCTATTGATGCTTTCAGCATGCCAATACGAGCATGTATCAGAAGAATCTTGGGCACACAGTGACGGCGGCCTTTTAGATGCTAGTATTTCTGCAGATGGCCGTTATGCCCTTGTATCTGTCACTAGAGGTGTTGCAGAGTTAATTGACCTTGGAACAAACAAGCACCTCCACCAGTGGCAACATACCGACCAAAACAGCGGCATTATTTCTACCGCTATCTCATCAAATAATAAATTCGCCATTACTGCTGAAAGTAACTCACTTGCTTTATGGGAGACTAAAAACGGAAAAATCATCGGCTATTGGGACTTTCCAACCATTACCGATATAGCTATTTCTGCAAATGGTCGCCGTGCCTTAATTGGCATGGAATCCAGTAGAGCATATTATTTTGATTTATATCACGGAAAAATAATTTATGAATTTCCGCATGACGGCATCATCAATACAGTCGCTTTATCGAATAACGGCGAATATGCCATAACAGGTGGAAATGACCAACTAGCAAAACTATGGAACTTGAAAACAGGTGAGTTGGTTCACCAATGGAAACAAAACTTTAAGATATATAACGTTGCTATATCTGATGACGGTCAGTACGCCATGAGCAATGCTTCACTAGGTAAAACGCGATTATGGAATACATCAACTGGTGAAATGCTTAGTCAGCTGCCTATGAGGTATATGACTGTCTCAGCCAGTGTTTTTTCTCCTGACTCATCGTCCTTATTAACTGGCCGGCCCAATCAACGGATAGATCTTTGGGATGTTAAAACTGGTGACCTATTAAACACCTGGATACCTAAAAAAGAATTGGCTTGGGGCAACACACCTGCAGCTGTTTTTGCGCTTGCCTTTTCCAATGACGGGCAATATATCTTCAATGAGTATTCCGATGGCAATGCACGGAAATGGAAAGTTTCTAAGAAATAAATACATGACATATCAACCCTTTTGATTTTCACTCGTTGTTAGAGTTCCAGTCAGCAACAACCAAAAGGAAATAACCTGCAAAGATATTTGCTTTATCAGCCGACTCTTACCAACATTTATCACGCCTGCTTAAGTTCCGTTTACTGACAACGTTGAAAATCGCTTTGACTCAAGGACAGATAAATCTTGATATATCGCTCACGATAAAACGACTATATAGATAGCAATCTGGATAGAAAGGACAAAGAATTGATTGCAAGTGGGTTTGTGGAAAAAACAGCTCGCAACCTTCCTCTATGAAACTCTTCACATCGAACCTTGATTATCGACTTACATTTGCAAGTTATTTTTTAACATAAAAAAAACGGGGCATAAGCCCCGTTTTCAATACCAACTTTTTATGTCAGTTTATTTCTTGACACTCATTTCAACGCGACGGTTTTTAGCGCGGCCTTCTTTAGTACCGTTATCAGCCACTGGCTTGCTTTCACCGTACCCGATTGTACTTAATTTTTTGCCGTCACGACCATGTGTAATCATGAATGAACGCACTGATGCAGCCCGTCTTTCAGATAAGTCTTGGTTATAAGGAGTTGCACCGACAGAGTCCGTATGTCCTGCAATTAACAAATTCACATCACTGTGGTACTTATGATGAGCAACTGCAATTGGAAGTAATGCCGCTTTCGCAGACTCGGTCAACTCGGCAGAAGCAGTATGGAAATTAACACCGTCTAATACGAGCGCCTTGGCGCAACCTAAGGCATTGACTTTTGCACCTGGAGCAGAATCTGGACACTGGTCCTTATAGTCAGCAACGCCATCTCCATCAGAATCTGATGTACAGCCTTTTTTGTCCACGACAGTACCAGCTGGGGTCTCTACACATTCATCGCGGCTATCGACTACACCGTCGTTATCWRWRKCTGRTTMMKCASCTGCTTTTTCTTCTTCAGCATTGCCACACAGTAAGCCACCTATAGTACCGCCGACAATAGCGCCAACGCCTACTTCAGTTGCTCCTTCAACAAAARCACCCGCCGCACCACCAAGTAATGCACCGCCAATAGCACAGTTCTGCCAGCTTTCTGTTTCAACGGTAGCACAGCCAGTTGCTAAGATAGCCACTCCAAGAATAGCTGTGATTTTTTTGTAGATTCCCATTATCTCTCTCCGTTTAATTTTTAATTTATCCTTAACAACAGATTCTATTCTAATTCCACCAAATATCAACACCTTAAGTTCTGGCGGGGATTGCTATGAATGCACATAAAAAAACGGAGCCCAGAGGCCCCGTTTTTTTTGTTTAAACCAACTAAAGTTAGTCTATTTTACGCTTAACTCTACTCTACGGTTTTTTGCACGACCAACCTTCGTAGCATTATCTGCTATTGCTTGGCTTTCACCATAGCCCACAGATGTTAATTTAGATCCATCACAACCATGTGCAACCATAAACGCAACAACTGCTGCTGCACGCTTTTCAGATAAGGATTGATTATACGCTGCTGCACCACGTGAATCTGTATAACCACTAATTAACAAATCAACATCACCATGGTGCGTGTAATGTGCTTCTGCTATTTGGTGCAGAATGCCTTTTGCTTCTTCAGTTAAATCAGCAGAATTTGTGTGAAAATTAACACCGTCCAACACTAACGCTTTAGCACAACCTAGTTCGTTAACAACCGCACCTGCTGCAGAATTAGGACACTGATCTTTATAGTCAGCAACGCCATCACCATCTGAATCTAATGCACAGCCTTTACTGTCTACCGCAACACCTTCTGGTGTTGTTGGACATTCATCAAGACTATCAACTACGCCATCACCATCTGAGTCCGCTTCCATTTCAACTGTTTTTTCTTCATCCGCCATTAACGCACAGATAGTGCCACCTATTATTGCGCCACCTAGCGCACTAAGTGCTAAGTCTTCTCTATCATGATCATCACCAAAACCACCAGCAGCACCGCCTATTGCAGCACCAGCTATCGCACAGTTTTGCCATTTTTCAGCTGGAACTGAAGCACAACCTGTAGCGAAAATTGCAACAAAACCAATTGCTGCAAGCATTTTTAAAATCTTCATTTCTATCTCCCTTTAATTTACTTTCTAAATAAAACTTATCCTTACTGGATGCATTATATCTCAGGATATTAAGCCACGCATATAGTTACATGCCCTTAGGTAAGTTTATTCTTTCTTATTCCACATCGTTTACAACCGTAAACCGTCACTAACTGGCCTTTTTTAACATCAAATTGACTCTGTTTTTCTAACAACCACTTATGATGCCCTTGTCGACATAGCGTATTCCCTTTGTGTTTTTCTAAGAGTGTTTTTTTCTTAAATGGTATTATTTCACCCATAATTAATTTTCCCATACCACTTTTGGAATTATATATGACTAAAGCTGAACAGTTACTGAATTTGCTTGATTATGAAAAAGCGGCTGAAATGCGCCTTGAACCCGCAGCTAAAGATTATTTTCGTAGCGGCGCAATGGACGAACATACTCTTGTTGATAATATAGCCGCATTTCAGCGTATTAAATTTTTACCCCGAGTTTTAAATAATGTTAGCCATATAAACACCCATACCAGCTTTAGCGACCATGATTTGAGCGTACCACTTATAATATCCCCAACAGCTTTTCTTGGTATGGCCCATAAAGACGGTGAACTGGCCGTCGCTCAAGCAGCGAGCTCAGTCAACAGAACAGTATTATGGGCACCTCATATAAATGAAGGTTTTTTCTGCTCGTTGAAAAAATCACGGCCTGATTGCTCTCAGAAGACATTTGCACAATTATTGCCGATAAAATGGGTCTTATAACGCTCTTTTCACTCGAATTTCGCCTTATTGGTATTTTCAGGACGCACTAACCCTCTCAAGAAAACAAAACCGCCTCATGTTGTAAGTCATGATTCATCATCCCTATTGCAGTCCGCGTTCGCGCCAGACCAATGCAACGTATCGCTTTTGCTCGAAGATCAGTCTGCGCACCAAAGACATGTTCAACTCGGCTGCGAATTTTTAAACGTGTTCGATTCCCTTGTATCTCGCGCTTGCTTAATGGTTTATTGCGGCATCCTTTGCTTGCACATGACTGCGATAACCTTGCGCTTTTAGCGTCGTCTCAGCACCTTTAGAACGATACGCGCTGTCAGCCAAAACCGACTTATTGCTGTTACCTTAGCCCAACAACTCATCAAAAACCTGCGAGTCGTGCACGCTCGCATCGGTGGTATCATAGTTGCGGATCAGCTTGCTCTCATTGTCGATTTGAAGATGGTTTTTATAACCATAGTAGCTTTTACCGTTCTTCTTTGTCCAACGAGCATCGGTAGACTTTTGTTGACGTTTATTACTGCCCCAGTCTTCAGGAACATCGCCTTGTTTGACCGTCGCGTTATCTTCTCGCGTATTACGCTGAACGGGGACAGGAATAATGGAGGCATCCACTATTTGACCTTTACGAGCCAGATACCCCGCACGATTAAGTTGATCTGAAAAGCCATCAAACAAACGCTTCATCAGACCCAACTCGGATAAACGATTGCGAAAAGCTCAAACCGTTTTGGCATCCGGTGGCCGCTGCTGTTTGGTTAAGCCTAAGAAACGCTGAAAGCTACGCCGATCTTCAATTTGACACTCAAGTTGATCATCACTCAAACCATACAAACTTTGCAGGGCAAGTGCTTTAAACATCAACACCACATCTTTAGGCCTGACACCGGCTTTACTCTTGCGCTGCTTAGTATTCAGTCGTTCCAAGCTGGGACGAAAACCTTCCCAGTCAATGGCCTCGTCCAGCACAACAAGGGGATTGCCAAGCTTGTTCAAACACGTGTCTTGAAGTTCAAAAAGAGGATCAAACAGATCAAAAGTCATCGCAGTACGCTCGTCTTTAAGTAGAGTTCTATTTTACCAGTTATACGGGAATTAATAGAGATACCCTTATCTTTAACAAAAACGATTTACTAACAAGCTGTTGCGTTCCTACGAACAAGGAGCGTTACTTGGCTTGGAAAACAAAAAGATCCCGTTTACGGCTATAAGCCACGAACACGTCACAGGTTGGCAACCAGGAGTTCTATTTTGACCAATGAGACTAAAGAAAAGTTGGGCCGTTATTTTACATGATATGAAACGAAACAGTGCGCCATCAGATACCTTTATCATTGACCGTTCACCTAAAGTTATCAGTCTATATGATCATAGGACATCAGGATAATCGCCTTGCTAATAACACACGTGCGGCTCACCCATGATTATAAACTATGCATAGAAGCACCAACCGAAATCACCTTAGCCAATGACAGCAAAGGTTATCAGCGCCACTGTTTCAGTTATGACAACTAATGCACCCGCTGTATCACCAGTTGTGCCGCCAATTCGGCTCAACATCATTTCACGAAGGGTAATAAACAAGAACCCGAGTATGAATAATAGCCAAAGCGCATCGTTACCCACTACTAGCCATACAAAAAGTAAGCTTAATAGGATTGCAATCGCGCTTGCTTGCTGCGGTAAATGCTCGGAAAGGCAGCCGCCCAGTCCATTTGATCGAACGTAGCTGGTCGTCAGAAARATCAACAATAATGCTGCACGCCCCAATAGTGGCGTCAGCAACACTGCCTTCCAATTATCAATCGCCAATAACTGGCTCAACGCAATCGTTTTGAGCATAATAAGCAACACCAGTGAAGCCACCGCAGCGGTTCCGCAGCAAGGGTCCTTCATCAATGCAAGCGTTTTTTCCCGATCACCGCAGCCACCTACCCATGCATCAGCACTGTCAGCCAAGCCATCAAGGTGCAGCACACCGGTTAGCAGCACCCAGGCCGTTAAAATTAATGCCGCAGAGAGCAATGGATCAACCGAGTTGAGAGCAAAAAAAAGAGCCGCCAACAGTGCGCCGATAAGTAAACCGGCCAGAGGAAAATAAACCGCAGAGCGACCGATTTCTTTACTCTTGAGCAAGCCTTCAACTGGTACAGGTAACGACGTTAAAAATTGCAGGGCTATTAAAAAGGAACGAAGCATCTATATAGTTAATCTGATTGAGTTAACTCGATGACAGGCAGTATTAATGGGTCATCAAAGAGCTTAAGGCTAAACAACGCACCATAATCAACCTCAATAGTTAGCAACTCACTGATAGGGCGTTGCTGTAAGTGGCAAAGTAGAATACGAATGACGCCACCATGGGTGACCAGTAATGTGCGTTGATCGTTGCCAGCTGAAATAATACTATCCCAAGCTGATAACACCCGCGCCTGAAATTCTGATAGCCGCTCCGCGCATGGCGGCGGGTAGGCATCTGGGTCATTCCAAAAAAGCCTTAATGCGTCCGGTGTTTCATTCATAATATCAACGGCAGTACGACCTTCCCAGGTACCAAAGTGCATTTCAACTAGACGCTCATCGAAAACCAATGGCAGCTTATACTGCTCGGCAAACTCTTCGGCGAAACTTGCGCAGCGCTGTAACGGCGAACTAATCACACGGTCCCAGCAGCCATGATGAGTCGCTGCCCGCATCTGATTAAGACCCAGATCAGTCAACGGATCATCGGTACTGCCACGAAAACAACTCCCACCCTCAACCTCACCATGGCGTAATAAGCCCAGCTGTATCATCGAATTTTCTCCGACACGCTTACTTCATCAAAGCGGGCCATTTGATTATGCAAAGCGCAGGCCATGCGTAATATCGGCACGGTTACCGCTGCACCACTGCCTTCACCAAGACGCATACCCAAGTCCAAAAAAGGGCGCGCTTGCATCGCTTCAAGCACCCGACGATGCCCTCGCTCTGCCGAGGTGTGTGAAAACAGCAGCCATTGTTCAATACCCGGGCATAATCTAGTCGCTATCAATGCCGCTACCGAACTAATAAACCCGTCGACTAACACTGGCATTGCCATCTGAGCACAAGCAATATAACTACCGGTTAAAGCGGCTATTTCAAAACCACCCAGTCGGCGTAAAATCTCCAAAGGCTCACCCAGTTTCTGACGATGCCTTGCAAGCGCCTCACGCACGATATTCACTTTGTGCAGCCATCCAGGTTTGTCAACGCCGGTACCCAAACCCACTAATTCTTCGGGCAGCTCATCTAATAACGCACAAGCCAATGCGGCCGCACTTGTGGTGTTACCAATACCCATTTCACCGGCAATAAAAAGCTCAATACCCGCAAGTTTTGCGCGTTCAACCGATTCCTTGCCCGTTAATAATGCGGCAGCGAGTTGCGGCTCATCCATCGCCGCTTGCTGGCAGAAATTTGCGGTGCCTAGACCGAGAGGAATATGCCTGACACCCGCCAATGCTTCAAGCTCATTTACCGTGCCCATATTTATGACCTCTAGTTGCGCACCGAGCTCTCTTGCAAGCACATTGATAGCCGCACCGCCACGGGAAAAGTTTTTGATCATTTCAGCCGTGACCTGCTGCGAGAAGGCAGACACACCTTGTGAGGCGACACCGTGATCGGCAGCAAATATCACAATAGCAAGCAAATCCAGCCGTGGGCTCTTAGTCCCTTGCATTGCAGCTAGACGAATCACCGCTTCTTCAAGCCTGCCCAGTGCGCCGACAGGCTTAGTCAAACTAGCTTGTCGAGCTTCTGCCGCCTGTCGGGCTGATATATCTAGCTTGGCCGCAGGCATTAGAGTCCATTGAGTCGCTGCGCTCAAAACGGCTGCCCTTTTAGTATCTGGGGTAATCCGGCAACCGTCATAACCACTCGCTCACAACGCTGCGCGATATCTTGATGTAACCGTCCCGCCTCATCACAATAGCGACGAGTCAATTTACCTAAGGGCATTACGCCCATATTAGTTTCGTTGCTGACCAGAATTAGCTCGCTATTGATGCTCGGCAACACGGTGATTAACGCCTCGCGCTCGCGTTGAAATAACGCCTCGTCTTCGGTCATTAAAAGGTTCGTCAGCCAAAGCGTTAAACAGTCTACTAGCAGGCACTGTGAGCCACCTGCTTGCGCCTGAAGCACCGCGGCTAAATGTATGGGCTCCTCAATCAGCTGCCAATGTTGCGGGCGTTGTTGGCAATGGCTGTTTATGCGAGCACGCATTTCATCATCTTGCGCTGTCGCGGTGGCGATATAAGTAACGGCTAATCGGCTGTCAATGGCCAGCTGCTCTGCTAGTCGGCTTTTACCGGAACGGACACCACCAAGAATTAAGGTATTCATATTATTTCCTATGTTAGGTTTAGCAACGTTAGCAAACGCTGGGTATCCAAGTGTTGCTCTACGGCATCGGCTAAACGCTCCATATCGGCCTCGCGCAAAGCATGGTAGTCGTATTGCTGCACATCACGTAGCCCCGCCCATGTAAGCAAGGCTGAACAAGCACTCGGCAGTTCAAATAAACCATGTAAATAGGTGCCCAGTAACAAATCGTTGTCACTTATCGCGCCGTCTCTGCTGTGCGTGAAATGTATCGCGGGCTTATCAAGCGCTGGGCCAGTCGTTATGCCCGCGTGGATTTCGTAACCGCTCACAGCGACATCAGCAATAGCCAACGTGCCATGCACATTACGTAACTTTTTTTCTAGCTGCAATGTCGTATCGACATTGAGCAAGCCCATACCCTGAGTACTACCCGCATCACCTTCTATGCCGTGTGGATCGTGCAGCATATTACCCAGCATCTGAAAACCACCACAGATACCAATCACTTTGCCCTGATAGCGCAAATGCTTATTAATCGCCTCTTCCCAGCCTTGCTCTCGTAGCCAAGCCAGGTCATCGCGTACGCTCTTTGAACCTGGCAACACAATCAAATCGGCTGAAGGAATCGGCTCTTCGGGGCCGATAAAAAGTAAATCCACTTGCGGGTGTAAACGTAATGGATCAAAGTCAGTGTGATTGCTGATCCGTGGCAATACCGGAACAATAACGCGTAATCGCTGGGTCTCTGATTTGACTACCGTCGACGGATCTGTCGGCAACGCATCCTCCGCTTCAAGGTACAAGCCATGCATATAGGGCAGCACACCGAGAACCGGCTTACCG